>JBOGYU010000491.1:0-3642 GCA_050696935.1 Solirubrobacteraceae bacterium
CCTCGGTGATGTCCTCCAGCCCGGCGATCATCCGCAGCGCGGTGGACTTCCCGCACCCGGACGGGCCGACGAGGATCATGAACTCCCCGTCGCCGATGTCGAGGTCGATGCTCTTGACGGCCTCGAAACCGTCGGGATAGCGCTTGGTGATCTCCTTGAACTGGATCTCCGCCATTCGCCTCTCTCCTCCTCGTCCCTCGGGTGCTGGAACCCTACGGCCTGTCAGTCGCGCGCGCCAGGGTGACCGTCTCCGGGCCATGGTGCCAGCACGAGCAGCAGGCGCGCGTCCGTGGTCGCCCGGACCTCGTGGCGCTCGTGCGGAGCGAATACCGCCGCGAATCCCGCCCCGCCGGAGATCGCGTCCCGGCCGTCGCTGACCTCCACCTCGCCGTCCACCACGACGAGATACGCGCGCTCGTGGACCTGGTGCTCCTGCAGCGACTCCCCCGCCGGCAGCCGGATGGCGATCGAGCGCGCCTCGCCGCGCGCGGAGTGCAGGATCCTCGGTTGGTGCGGCTCCACGTCGAGCGTGCGCAGGTCCCAGTGCTGCATGCGGCGATCGTACCGGTCACGGCCGGCCCTCGGCGGCATCTCGCAGCCGCGCCACCGCCTGGCGGATCAGGCGCGAGACGTGCATCTGCGACACGCCCACGCGGGCGCCGATCTCCGACTGCGTGAGGTCCTCCTGGAAGCGCAGCCGCAGGACCTCGCGCTCGCGATCCGAGAGCACGCCCATCAGCCGCTCCACGGTGGCGGCGTCCTCGGCGTGCCCGAAGCCGGGGTCCTCGACGCCCATCGCGTCGGCCATGCCGTCGCCCTCCTCCTCTTCGTCGCGCGGCCGGTCGAGCGACACCGCCCGGTAGGCGGCGGACGCCTCGCGCGCCTCGAGCACCACCTCGGTGGTCACTCCGATCTCCCCGGCGATCTCCCCGGGCGTCGGCGCGCGGCCGAGCCCGCGCGCCAGGTCCTCCGCGACGCGGTCGACCCGCATCGCCAGCTCCTGGAGGTCGCGCGGCACGCGCACCGACCAGCCGCGGTCGCGGAAGTGGCGCTTGAGCTCGCCGAGGATCGTCGGCACGGCGAACGAGGAGAACGCGGTCGAGCGGCCGGGCTCGAAGCGGTCGATCGCCTTCAGGAGCCCGAGCGAGGCGACCTGGACGAGGTCGTCGAGCGGCTCGGTGCCGCGCTGGTAGCGCCGGGCGAGCTGGCGCGCGAGCGGCAGGAAGCGCTCGACGAGCGCCTCGCGGGCCGCCGGGTCGCCTTCGCGCCGGTAGCGCTCCAGCAGGCGGCGGTCCTCCCGCGCACGGGCGCTACGGTTTTCGGCCGAGGACGGATATTCTCTCCCGCCCTCATGACCAGACCGCTGTTCGATCGCCTTCACGCCCTTCCCCGTTCGCAAGCGGATGAGCGCCGGGGTCTGGGGCGCGAAATCGCCGCGGCGGGTTGCTCGGCCGCAGACCGTCCAGTGTAGTACGAGGCAGATGACCTCTACACCCGCCGTCGGCACCCTCATCGAGCGCAACCTGCGCGTGCTGATCGCCGACGAGAACGAGGCCGCGCTGCGGCGGCTGCACGCGGCGCTCGACACCCTCGGGCACGAGGTGACCTCCTACGCCGTGTCGGTGCGGGAGGCGAGCGAGCTGATCGCGCGGGAGGACCCGCACGTGGCGATCGTGGTGGTCCACCGCGACGACGAGCACGCGCTCGCCCTGATCGGCGAGGCCGTGGAGTTCGCCTCCGGCCCGGTGATCGCCCAGCTGCCCGACGCGGACGTCGAGTTCCTCTCGCGCGCGGCCGAGCGCGGCATCTCCGCCTACGTCGAGTCGCTGGACCCCGAGGCGATCCAGGGGGCGATCGAGGTCGCCATGCGCCGCTATCGCGAGGCGAGCCGCCTCACCGACAAGGTGCTCCAGCTCGAGACGGCGCTCGACCGCCGGAGCGTGATCGAGCGCGCCAAGGGGATCCTGATGGAGCGCCACGGGGTCGGCGACCGGGAGGCGTTCGAGCTGCTGCGCGACCAGGCGCGCTCGAGCGGCAGCCGCGTCGTCGAGATCGCCCAGGCCGTGCTCGACGGGCACGCGCTGCTCCCCAAGCGGCCCGCGTGAGCGGCCGCCCCGGGCCGGCGATCGCGTCCGGGGACTTCAAGGCGGCGTTCCAGCGCTTCCAGCGAGACCAGATGACCGCCTGGGCCGCGGCGCTCACGTACTACTCGCTGCTCTCGCTGTTCCCGGCGCTGCTGTTCGGCGTGGCGGTGCTCGGCGTGTTCGGCCAAGCGGGGCTCGTGGCCGACGCCGCGGACTACCTCAAGACGGCGGGGGCGCCGCCCGCGACCGTCGACGCGGTGACGAGCGCGCTCGAGTCGGGCCAGCGCGAGCGGGGCACGGCGGTCACCGCCCTGCTGCTCGGCCTGGGGACCGCCCTGTACGGGGCGTCGGGCGCGTTCGGCGCCGCCGGCGCGGCCCTGAATCGGGTGTGGCGGGTGCAGGAGGGCCGCGGCTTCGTCAAGCACAAGCTGCACGACCTGATGTGGACGCTGGTGCTGGTCGCGCTCGTGCTGATCACCTTCGTCCTGGTGTTCCTCGGCGGCGGGCTGGCCGGCGACGTCCTCGCCCTCGTGGGGCTCGGCGACACGGCGGCGGCCGTCTGGCGCGTCGCGCGCTGGCCGGCGGCGCTGGTCTCGGCGATGCTGGTCTACGCCGTCGTGTACTACGCGGCGCCGAACGTGGAGATCCGGCGCTGGCAGTGGATCACGCCGGGCGCCGTCTCGGGCGTCCTCGCCTGGATCGCGGCGTCGGGGGCGTTCTTCGTCTACGTGGCGAACTTCTCGTCGTACTCGGCGACCTACGGCGCCTTCGCGACCGTCGTGATCCTGCTCGTCTGGCTGTGGCTGACGAACGTCGTGATGCTGCTCGGCGCCGAGCTCAACGCGGTCGTGGACCTCCGCCGGGCGCCGGACCTGCCGCGCGGATACGACGGTCCGCTTCTGCCGGCCAAGGATCCCGCCGAGCCGTGAGCGCAGCCCTTTGTACGGGGGGTTGCGCCGGCGTGCCTTGCCACTTCGGCTCCCGCGAGGTAGAACACGGACAATCCATGCGCTGGCCACAAAGTCCCGCGCATCTTCAGGATGCGGCCACAAAGCCGCATCCGAGGGGAGTGAGGGTGAACAAGGCGACCACCGGGTTCGAGCGATCGGTCGACAGACGTTGAGCGCGGCCGCACGCCCCGCACCGTGGCCGGGCCTGGCCGGGCCGATCGCGCGACGCCGGCGGGAGCGGCCGTGGCTGCCCGCGGCGCTGGTCGCCGGAGCGGCGATCGCCGCGACCCTCGCGCTGCTCGTCCTCCCCCCGTTGCAGTTCGCGTACCCGGCCCCCGGGCTCCACGTCGCCCTCGAGACGGGCGCCGCGCTGATCGGGCTGCTGGCGACCGCGATGGTGGTCCGCGGCTGGCGCGAGGGACCGCGGCTGGACCGGCTCGCGATCGCCGCCGGGCTCGCGCTGATGGCGGCCACGAGCGCAGTGCTGACCACGATGCTCGCGGTGGCGCCGGACAGCGGGCCGCGCGGGGTGATCGCGATCAGCGGGACGCTGGTCGGCTCGGTGCTGCTGGCCGCGGGCGCCTTCGCGCCGGCGCGCCGCCCGGCCG
>JBOGYU010000492.1:0-3612 GCA_050696935.1 Solirubrobacteraceae bacterium
AGCCATGCCAACGCCCTCCCCCGCCGTGCTCGAATCGTGACCCGGGCCGCAACCCGTCGAACGTGAGCGCCCGGCCCGTCGGCGGGCCGGGCGCTCCGTCGCTGCGCGATGCGACCGGCGGCTCAGCCGGGAGCGGGCACGAAGATCGTGAGGCCGAGCTCCGGCTCCAGAGGCTCGAACTCGAACCCCGCCACGTGGATGAACACGCCCTCGGGCTCGCCGGTTAGCAGGGCTCCCGGCCCTGCAGGGTGCCGCGCGCGAGGGCCTGCGCTACGGCGGGCTCACCTGCGCCGGCGTCGCCCTGTGGAAGCTGGTGGACACGCCGGGCCCGAACGAGGTGCTCGAGCCCCGCTTCGGCGCCTTCCTCGCCGTGGCGGCCGCCCTCGTCGTCTTCACCTCAGGGTCGGCGGCGGCCGCCGCCCCGCTCCAGCGCCGCCGCCCCGCCCCTCGCCGAGTGTCGAGTTCATCGGGCTGAGGCAGACGAACTCGACAGTGGGTTCGCCCGCGGGGGTATCGGGGTCCCGTGACCGCGCGCACGCTGCTCATGGGCGACTGGAACCGCTGGGTCCGCGACCCGATCGACGTGGTGCGGCTGGCGCTGCTCGCGGGCGCGGTGGGCTTCGCGCTCGCGGGCGACGCGTTCGGGGCGGTCCTGATGGCGGGCGCGGCGGTCGTGGCGTGGGCGGTCCGGCTCGTGAACCTCCCGCGCGTCTACGACCTCGCGTTCATGCTCGCGATCTCACTGCAGGCGTGGGGCGAGGCGCTCGGCGCGTACGACGCCTTCCCGTCGTTCGACGCGATCGCCCACTTCACGCTGCCGTTCTTCTTCGCCCCGACGCTGTACATCCTCCTCGCCCGGCTCGACCTCGTTCCCGACCCCAAGGACGAGACCCACACGCGGCACTACGTCGGCATGTTCGCGGTCGCCTTCGCGTTCGGCGCGGGGCTGGGGGCGGTGTGGGAGTTGTGGGAGTGGGTGGCCGACCACACGCTCGGCAGCGACCTCCAGCTCGGCAACGACGACACGGTCGGGGACCTCGCCGCCGACACCGCCGGCTCGCTCTGCGGCGCCGCCCTGCTCGTCGCCTGGGCGCGCTACGGCTGGGGCTCGGTCCGCCGCATCCCGGGTGTCAACGTCCGCGAGGACACAGACGCGTAACCCCTCGTGCCGGGCGACGACCGGACCGTCAGTTCTGTGCGCCGCCGACGCCGCGCAGCCGGTCCTGGAAGTCCGGCGGGTTCTCGACGATCTGGGAGAACCGCACGACGGTGACGGTGTCCTCGAGCGCGACCTCGCGGCCGTAGATCTGCTCGAGGAAGTGCACGAGCTCCTCCGTGCGGCGGAACTCGGGATTGTCGTGCTCGATGTCGCGCGGGGAGAGGTCCTTGACCCGCTTGACCTCGACGTTGTCGATCACCGCGTGGAAGAGCTTCTCGCGCGGCGAGTACTGGTAGCCGACCGTGACCAGCACGACCTGGTTCTTGCGGTACTTGTGCCGCTTGTCGCCCAGCCGGATGGTGGCGGTCTTGCGGCCCCGCTTCATCTGGTCCGCGAACACCGTCGAGTAGAAGTTGAGGACCTGCACGGCCGCGCAGACTAGCGTCCGGGCGCCTGCTTGGACAGCGCACGCTCGATCAGCGCGCGCTCGCCCGGGTAGCTGAGCGTGGTGCGCGCCTCGGCCAACGGGATCCAGCGCGCGTCCTCGACCTCGTGGTCGTGGTCGGCCGTCGAGCCCGACACGTAGTCGCACAGGTAGAAGTGCACGGTCTTGAAGACACGGCGGCCGCCGCGCCGGTACCAGTAGGTGACGTCTCCCAGCGGCTCGCGGACGCTGGCCACGACGCCCGTCTCCTCGCGCACCTCGCGCGTCGCGGTGTCCTCGCCGCGCTCCCCCGGGTTTGGGCCGCCCTTGGGGAGCCCGGTGACGCGCCGCTTGCCGGCCGGGGTGATCACGAGCACCTCGTCGCCGCGCACCACGACGCCGCCGTACGAGGTCTCCAGGAGGTGCCGGCTCCGGCTCTCAGTAGACATAGCCCTGGAGCGCCGCGGGGTCGTGGACGGTCAGCCGTCCGCGCCCCTGGGAGATCACGCCGGCGCGCTCGAGCACGGCCAGGAAGCGGCTCGCGGACTCGCGCGAGGAGCCGGCGAGCTTGGCGAGGTCGGCCTGTGTGGCCACCACCGGGACGTCGCGGTCGCCCGCCCCCTCGGCGCGCGCCTGCTCGACGAGCTGGGCGAGCACCGCCGCCACCCGGCTCTGGACGGTCTGGAAGGACTGGCGCGCGAGGCGCTCGTTGGCCGCCCGCAGCCGGCGGCCGAGCGAGATCACGAGCTTGACCGCCATGTCGGGGTGCCGGCCGAGCAGCCGCCGCATGTCGCCGCCGAGGATGCCGAGCACCTCGAGCTCGTCGGTGGCCTCGACCGTCGCAGAGCGCCGCTCGCTGTCGAACATCGCCAGCTCCCCGAAGATGTCGCCGGGCCCGAAGGTCGCGAGCGTGATCTGGCGGCCGTCGGGGTGCTCGCGGATCGCCCGCGCGTGGCCCGCGTGCACCACGTAGCAGGTGTCCGAGTCGTCGCCCTCGCGGAACACGACCTCGCCGGCGGCGAAGCGGCGCGGGACCGTCACGTCCGCCACGCGGCGCAGGTCGTCGTCCCCGAGCTCGTAGAACACGGGCACGCGCCCCAGCAGTACGGCGGTCTCCTCGGCGCTCGCGGGCATGGCTCCGCGGCCAGGATGCCAGGTCAGGCCATGTCGAGCGCGCGCTCGCGGCGGCGGCGCGTGACCCCGCGGCGCGCGAGCCAGCCCAGGCCCCCGGCGAGCAGCAGCGGGAGCGACACGGCGAGCACCAGCAGCGCCACGCCGGCCGCGACCTCGAGCACTCGCACCGCGTCGTCCAGCGCGTCGCCCGGCGTCCACATGCCCGCGCCGTCGTCGTCCCCGGAGCCCGCAGGGACCAGCACGATCATGATGTCGGCGAACCGCGCCCGGTTGCTGGCGGAGCGCAGCTGGGACCGCGCGCGCGCGATCTCGCGGGAGACGTCGCGCAGGCGGGCGCGCAGGCTCTCGGTCTCGTTCAGCGTCGTGGCCTCGGCGAGCTGGCGCAGCAGGCTCTCGCGCTCCGCCCGTGCGTCGTTCAGGCGCTCGCGGGCGGAGACGACGACGGAGGTGATGTCGCGCGTGTCGCGCGAGAGCTCGCGCACCCGACCGAGCCTCGACAGCCGCTGGATCGCGGTGTCCAGCCGCGCGGACGGCACGCGCAGGCGGATGTCGCCGCCCTGGGAGCTGGTGATCGTGGAGGAGGCGACGAAGCCGCCGAGGTCGGCGGCGATCTCCCCGGCGCGGCTCGCCACCCGATCGATCTCGCGCCGCGGCGCCGCCAGGGTGAGCGCGGCGGACCGCACCACCTCGCGGTCTCGGCGGCCGTCGGAGCGCGGGTCGCCGGACTGGGGCGCCAGGCCGCCGCCGGCGGGCTCCAGTGACTCCTCGCCGGCGCCGCTCGCGGCGTCCTCCGCGCTGGAGCTCATCGCCCCGCCGCCAGAGCCGGCCTGGTCGTCGCCGCCCTTCGGCAGCAGCGCGATCGGCACCGCGATCATCAGCACCAGCGCCGCCACCG
>JBOGYU010000493.1:0-3599 GCA_050696935.1 Solirubrobacteraceae bacterium
GTCCCCGGCACGCGCCGCAAGCCGCGCGCCGCCCCGGCCCGCAGCCCGGGGGAGCTCGCCCGCGTCCGCGAGCAGCTCGCGACCGCACAGGCGGAGGCCAAGCACGCACGCGCCGAGGTGGAGACCCTCCGAGCCGCCCTCGCGCACGCCCGCGAGGACGCCGAGCGCGCCCGGGCCGACGGCGAGCGGCTCGTCAACGACGAGTGGCAGCAGCGCCAGCGCGCGCTCCAGGCCGCCGAGGAGGCGGCCGAGCGCACCCGAACGGCCGAGGAGGCCCGAGCACTCGCCGAGCGCCAGCTCAGCGCCGCCCGGGCCGGCTACGCGAAGCTCGAGCAGCGGCTCGCCGCCGCGGAGCCCGGCACCGGGACCACCGAGCGGGCGGCGCCGGACGACGACGAGGCCGGCCGCCTGGCCGCCGAGGTCGAGGCCGCCCGGTCGGACCGCGAGCGTCTGGCCGCCGAGGTCGACGCCGCCCGGTCCGAGCGCGACCGCCTGGCGACGGAGCTCGAATCGGCCCGGTCGGACCGCGACCGCCTCGCCGCCGAGCGCGAATCGGCCCGGTCTGACCGTGATCGCCTGACCGCCGACGTCGAGGCCGCGAACGCTCGCGTGCCGTCCGACCACCCGGACGCCGCGCGGCTCGTCGCCGCGGTCGAGTCCGCTCAGTTCGACCGTGACCGCCTCGCGTCCGAGCTCGCGGCCACGCGCGCCGATCTGGCCGCCGCACGGGCGGAGCGGGAGCGGTTCGTGGCGCCGGCGGAGCCCGCGACGCGGCTGGCCCCGCCACGCGAGGGACCGGAGCTGTGGGTCGTGCGGGCCGTGGCGCTCTCCCTCCTCGGCGTGCTGCTGGCCGCCGTCGTACTGCTCCTCGCCGGGATCCTCTAGACCCGTGTTCGTGAGTACGTGCGGTCGCCGGGGGTCGCCGGCGCCGGCTGACGCCGCACGGTGATCCGGAAGTGTGCCGGGGCACATGACCGGTCGCCGGGTGGTGCGAGCGAAGCGGTGACGAGCGCGCAGCGCGAGGCAGAGCGGTGATCGGCGGCGTGTGGGTGGGCCCGATCTGCGTACTTGCGAATGCCGGTACTAACCGGGCCTGTGGTACCAGGGCGGGGCGGCGAGCGCCTCCGCGAGCGCCTCGTGCCCGCCCGACAGCACCGGCTCCCCATGCGTGACCAGGACGCGCTCGACCGGCAGCGCCAGCAGCCCCTCCAGCGAGGGCACGAGCCGCTCCCGGTACCAGCGCATGCGGCGCTCGTCGACGCGCTTGTCCACCCACACGCGCAGCCAGCCCTCGACACCCACGACCGCGTCTCCGAACGCCAGCGCCCGCCGCTCGGGGAGCAGCAGCGGCAGCTCCTGGCGCACCGGGTTCCCGATCCGGTGGACGGTCAGCCCGAGCGGGAGCGCGTCGCCGGCGCGGACGGCGCGGAACGGCGCGCCCGCCGGCAGGCGCCGCTCCACGGCGGCGGCCGGCGATCGTCCCGTCCCACCGGGCGGCCGCCTCTGCGGCGTCGCGCACGTGGTAGGGGATCGTGATCGCGACCACCACCGGGCCCTCCACGAGCCGGTCGATCGCCGCGCGCAGCTCATCGTCGCCGCTGGGCAGGAGCGGGTCCACGAGCACCGTGCCGCCGCCCTCGTGGACGAGCCAGCACGCCACCTCGGCGCCGAACTCCGTCCGCGGATGCCACTCCGGATGGCGCGCGGCCCAGCGCCAGATCCCGTCGTCGACCCGGGCCAGCAACCCTACGAGCGGCCGCGTCCCTGCTTGCGCTCGAGGTTCTCCCGGCGCTCGGCCATGGCCTGGGCGATCGCGAACGCGATGAGGCCCGTGGCGAGCGCGGGGAACACGATCCCGAAGACCACGATCAGCGCGATCGACGCGGTCCAGGCCTCGCTGAGAGCGACGAGCATGGCGCGGAGTTTACGCCGCCCGAGTCCGCGGCAGCGGGCCGGGTAGGCCTGGAGGGTCATGACCACTTCAGCCACCCCCACCTCACCGCCGCCCCCCGAAGTCGCCGCCCCAGCGCCCCAGGCCGCTCCCCGCGCCGCCGCGCCCGCGCGCTGGCGGCCTCCGGTGGCCGTCGCGGTCGTGGTCGGCCTCGTCGCCGGCCAGGCCGCGGCATTCGCGGTGATCCTGGCCGCGGGCGGTCGCGAGGCGTCGGACGAGGCCGCCGCCCTCGGCCTGGTGCTGGCCGACCTGATCGTGCTCGGCATCATCGTCGCCTTCGCCGCGCGCGGGGCGGAGCGCCTGTCGCCCGCCACGCTCGGCGTCCGGCGCACGCGGTTCTGGCCGGCGCTGGGGTGGGCGGCCGCGATGTGGGTAGCGATCAGCGCGCTCTCGGCGCTGTGGGTCATGCTCGTCGGCGGCCTCTCGGGCGAGCAGGAGAAGGCGCCCGCCGCCACCCTGGCGATGCTGCTGATGCTGCTCGGCGTGGCGATCACCGCCCGATCGCGTTCCGCGGCTACCTGTTCCCGGCGATCACCCGCTGGCGCGGCCCGTGGGTCGCCGCGCTGCTGACGGCGATCCTGTTCGGTGTCGCCCACGTCGCGTCGAGCCCGCCCGAGGCCCTGCCCATCCTGGCGCTGTTCGGCTTCGCCGCGTGCCTGCTGTTCTGGTTCACCGGCTCGCTGCTGCCGTGCGTGGGCCTGCACGCGCTCAACAACGCGATCGTGATCGGCGGCGCCGGCGACTGGCCTGGCAGGTCCCGATCGCCGTGCTCGCCTGCGTCGTGCTCTCGGTGGCGATCCTGCTGCCCTTCGCGCGGGAGCGGGCGCCTCACGTCGCCGCATGAACGCGGGCGTTCTCGGGAAGCCTCGGCGGAGGGAACTCCCCGACCAGCGGGAGGCGAGCATGGCTGCCGCACCACACCAGGAGACCACGAGTACGAGAGAGCGCGCGCCGGAACGGGCGAGCGCGTCGCCGATGGACGGTTACGCGCCGCCGACGGCCACCACCGCCAGGCGCCCAGGCAAGGCGACCACCGCACTGGTGCTCGGCATCATCTCGATCCCGGCGGCGATCCTGCCGCTCGCCGGGCTGATCCTCGGCATCATCGCGATCGTGTTCGGCGCGGTCGCGCGGTCGGAGATCCGCCGCCACCGCCTGCGGGGCGAGGCCCCGGCGCTCGCTGGCCTGATCCTCGGCTCGGTCGGCCTGATCCTCGCGATCGCGAACGGCGTCGCCGGCGCGATCATGGCCTCATAAAGGGGTCAGACCCCTTGAGTCGGGGCCACTCAAGGGGTCTGACCCCTTGAGTCCGGGCCACTCAGGGGGTCTGACCCCGAATGGCGCGCACCGTTTCGAGCGTGTCGGCCTCCGCCGCCGGCTTGTCCGGCCGGTGGCGCAGCACGCGGGCGAACCGCAGCGTCACCCCGCCTGGGTAGCGTGAGCTGGCCTGGACGCCGTCGAACGCGACCTCGACCACCAGCTCCGGCCGCACGTGGACCGTGTGGCCGTCCCGGGCGGCCTCTAGATGAGTTGTGCCACGGCGCTTGTGGCGGTCGTGGGGGTTGAGAAGGGTTCATAAGCAGGCAGATCGAAGTCGGCGGTGCTCGCCCGCACCGACGACCTGGAGGGGCCTCGATGCTCGCCGACC
>JBOGYU010000494.1:0-3598 GCA_050696935.1 Solirubrobacteraceae bacterium
GCCGCGGACGCCCGCGTGCCGGTCCGCGTCGTCGACGGCGTCGCGGACCGGCTTCCCGCCGACGACGGGTCGGTCGATGCCGGAGTGGCGTCGCTCGTGCTCTGCACGGTGCCCGACCCGGACGCCGCACTCGCCGAGCTGCGGCGCGTGATCCGTCCCGGCGGCGAGCTGCGCTTCTACGAGCACGTCGTCTCCCGACGGCCCGGCGCCGCTCGCGTCGAGCGCGCGCTCGACGCCACGATCTACCCGCACCTGTCGGGCGGCTGCCACCTCGCGCGCGACACGCTCGCCGCAATCGAGCGCGCCGACTTCGAGATCCGGTCCTCCCGGCGCTTCCCGTTCGGGCCCAGCGCGCTCGGCCCGCAGGTCGCGCACATCCTCGGCACGGCGAGCCGGTCATGATCGCCGCGGTGGCGGCCGACGTGCTCCTGACGATCCTCGGAGGCGTCGCCTGCGTGGTGCTCGTGAGCGCCGGCGTCTGGCTGCTGCCGCGGCTGGCGCGGCGCAGCCGGTTCCTACGCCGGCTCGGCGCACGATTGCGCTCCCGCGGCGCGATCGAGCGAATCGTGTCGTGGGTCGAGGCCGAGCAGCCCGACCTGCGGTGCGCGAGCGCGCCCGACGGGGCGGTGACGCTGCTGTTCTCCGACATCGAGAACTCAACTCGCCTGATCGAGCGACTCGGCGACGACCGTTGGATGGAGCTGCTGGCCGCGCACAACACGATCGTGCGCGCCCAGGTCGACGAGCACGGCGGCTACGAGGTCAAGTCGCAGGGCGACGGCTTCATGGTCGCCTTCCCCGCCGCGCGGCAGGCCGTGCTATGCGCGATCGACATCCAGCGCGCGCTGCTGCGACGGGCGGCCCGCGGCGACTTCCCGATCAGGGTGCGCATCGGCATCCACACCGGCGAGGCGATCCGCCACGCCGGCGACTTCTTCGGCCGCAGCGTCGTCATGACCGCCAGGATCGCCGACCACGCCGAAGGCGGCGACATCCTCGTGTCCTCGCTCGTGCGCGAGCTCGTCGCCGGCCGCGGCGACATCGTCGCCGGCCCCGCCGGGCAGGCCCAGTTCAAGGGCCTCGACGGACGGCACGAGCTCTTCAGCGTGGCGTGGTCGCCGCCGGAGGCGACGCCGGGCGAAGACGCGCCGCAGCGAGCCGTGCCTCCCGAGAGCGCCGAATAGCGCCGGCCGGTCAGGGCGCCGCGCGCAGCGTCCAGCTCGCGCCGCCGTCCTCGGAGCGCTTTACCGTGCTGTCGCTGAGCGCGGCATAGAGTTCGGAGCCGTGGGCGATGAACGCGACCGGCTGGCCGCCGATCGTGCCGGTCGGCTGCCATTGGCGTCCGCCGTCGCCGCTGCGTTGCACCCGCCCCTGTCCGTCGACGAGGTAGAGCCGGTCGGCGGCGGGCCAGGCGAGCAGGCCGGCGGTGTCGTCGCGCAGTGGCCGCCATGCCTTTCCGGCGTTCTGCGATGCGAAGACGCCGCGCTCGGTGGACGCCACGATTCGGTCCGGGTCGCGGGGGTCGATGGCGAGGTCGAACATCGCCGCGGGCGGGGTGCGCTGCGCCCACTGACGTCCGCCGTCATTGGACACCATGAGGCGGCCCTGGGTGCCGTCGTAGCCGTAGATGCGCGCGCCGGAGGAGCGCAGGACATGGAAGTCGGCCTCTCCGAGTAGCGAGATGTTCTTCCACGTTCCGCCGCGATCGCGGGATTCGATGAGGCCGAGGTTGGGCGGCGAGCCGGTGTCGTTGGGGTCCGGGTGCCCGGAGCCGATGAAGCGGTCGGCGGTGACGACGGAGAAGCCCATGATGTCCTGGGCGCTATCGCCGATGCGGCGCATCCGCTGCTCGCCCTGGCTGGCCTGGAAGAGCCCGGTGTGCGTGGCGACGTAGAGCGTGCCGATGTTCGGGTCCACGCCGAGGCCGTGAATGTGGTGGACGCTCTCGGTCTCCCCCGCGGGCTGCTCGGAGGGCTGTTGTTCGGCCGGCTGGCCCGAGGAGTCGTCGCCGCAGGCGGTGACGCCGACGGCGAGCAGGAACGCGAGCACGGCGGCGGCCAACTTGGGTGTCCGGCGCATGCCTCCACATACTATCCTGCTTAGGAGATGAGGTTGGTGCGCGTGCCGTGGTTGGCGGCGATCGCCGCGTATGCGTCCCTGCGGTCTGCCGCACCCGCTTTTCAGGCCCCGGCGTTCGTCGTCAGAGCCCGAGTCGGGGACGGGAGAGCGGGCACCGCAGAGCTTGAGACTGAGCGTCACCGAGTCCGAGTGCCCTTGGCGTGCCTTGCGCAGCGTGGCGTAGCGTGACGTCGTGGACGTGTGGGGCCGCCTCTATGACGTGCAGCGGCCGTTGGAGCGACGTGCGCTCGCCGCCGCGGCTGAGCTTGCGACGGTTGGACCGGGGGAGCGCCTACTTGACGTCGCGACCGGCACGGGAGGCCTGCTACGTGAGCTCGCGGTGCACGGAGCGCGACCCGCGGAAGTCGTCGGGATCGACCGCTCGGCTTCGAATGCTCGCGGTCGCCGCCGCCTGCCTACCGCCTGATTGGTCGCTCGTCCGGGGAGATGCGAGGCGCCTGCGGCTTTCGGACGAGAGCTTCGATGTCGTCAGCGCCTGCTACCTGCTCCACCTACTCGGCCGGGACGATCGAACGCATGTGCTTAGGGAGATGGCCCGCGTGCTCCGCTTCGGCGGGCGCGCAGTCATGGTCACGGTTCAGAGCCGCCGGCCGGTCGCGCGGACGCTGCTCGAGCGGCTGCCGAGGAGGTCGGGGCTGCGGGCGCTCGATCCAGCCTGCGAGCTCGATGCCGCCGGGCTGCGCCCGCTGCGAGCGAGGTTCGTCTCGTCGGGGTGGCCCTCGCTGTGCGTGCTCGCCGAGCGGCCCCCGGCCGCCTCAACCCGCCCGTAGGCGGACGCGGCAACATACTATCCTGCTTAGGAGATGAGGTTGGTGCGCGTGCCGTGGTTGGCGGCGATCGCCGCGTGTGCGGTTCTGCTGCCCGCGGCGCCGGCGTTCGGGCACGCGGCGTTCGTTGGCTCGGAGCCCGAGCCGGGGGTTCGGCTCGAGCTGGCGCCGCAGCGGGTGGTGCTGATGTTCACCGAGCCGCTGAACCGCCGGCTGAGCCGCGTGACGGTGGTCGGGCCGGACGGCCGGGAGGTCGCGGACGCGGCGCAGGCCGCGTCTGACCGGCGCCTGGTCGTGCGTCCGGCGCGGCCCCTGGGGACCGGCGCCTATCGGGTCCGGTGGCACACGGTCTCCACGGAGGATGGCCATGCGCTGGAGGGGTCGTTCTCATTCGGGGTGCGGGCCGCGGCGGCCGGCGGCGAGCACGACGTCGAGCAGAGTCCGCTGGCGCGCGCGGGCTGGGTTCGGGTGGCGCTGCGGGCGCTGCTGTACGGGGCGGTGCTGCTGTTCGCGGCCGGGTTGCTGCTGCCGGTGCTGGTGCGTAGGGCGCCGTCGTGGCTGGCGCCGACCGAACTCGACCAAGAGGACGTCGATGGGGCGGCGGTCCGGGCGCGCGAGCGGCGCGTGGTGGCCGACGTCGGGTGGCTGGCGGTGGCGGCCGCAGTCGCGGCGACGCTCGCGGAGGCGGCGGA
>JBOGYU010000495.1:0-3588 GCA_050696935.1 Solirubrobacteraceae bacterium
GCGTGGGGCTTTCGCGCACGGACGTCCGGCCGGGTCGGTACCGAACTGCTTTGCGACGGCCTTGCCGACCGGGATAAGCGGCCGCAGCAGGCCGCCGCGGCGCCGGCGCGGCTGCGGCGGGTCGAGCGACGGAAAGGCGAATGACACGGCGATCCGCGCCCGCCCGGCGTCCGCCGTGCGGCTGAGCGCCGCCAGGATGTCGGCGACGTAGGCGACGGGCGGGCGGTGCAGTGCGTGTCCGCCGGTCCGTACCTCGCCCGGCGCGACGGCGTGCCGGTCGCGCTGGCGCTGTCGCGCGGCGAGCGCCCGTTTGGCGGCAACGCGCTCAAGCTCGAGGGGATCTCGCCCGAGCGCGGGGCGGTCTCGGCGCTGCTGAGCGAGCTGCGCGCTGCGATGCGCGAGCACAACGTCTTCTGGGGCAAGATCATTTCGCTGCATCAGCAGGAGGACCGCTCCGCGTCCGTGCAGTTTCACACGCTGCCCGCGGTCGCCCGCGACGCGGTGATCCTGCCCGACGGCACGGTCGAGCGCCAGGCGCTGGGCGTCGCGAGCGAGGCTGAGCGGCTGCGCGCCGCCGGCCGGCACCCCAAGCGCGGGTGATCCTGCACGGCCCGCCGGGCACCGGCAAGACGCTCTCGGTGAGCACCTGCTCGGCGCCATGCGCGGGCGCACGACCGTTTTGCTGACCGGCCGGGGGCTGGGGCTGATCGAGCAGGCGCTGGCCATCGCCCGCGAGCTCGCTCCTGCGACGGTCGTCTTCGAGGACATCGACCTCGTGGCTGCTGAGTGCACGCTACCCGTTGGCCACCACGACATCCTGTTCGAGCTGCTCAACCAGATGGAGGGCCTGGGCGAGGACGCCGACCTGCTCTTCATCCTGACCACCAACCGGCTGCGCGGCGATCGGCGAGCACCGCGCCGGTCTACCCCGAACGCAGGATGTCGCAGTCCTCGATGCAGTCCGCGCCGGGCGCCATGGCCGAGACCAACGACATGACCTTGCGCCCCGGATTCGCCGCGCCCGGCCGGTCCCCGAGATCCACACACCTCATCGACGAGCGCCTCGATCTCCAGCCGGCCCGCCAACACCGCGGGCAGCATGACACCGGCGTTCGCGACCGCCCGCTCGCATCGAACACGACCACCGCCGAGTCGTTCACCATCCAGGTGACCTCCTGATCCCGGGCCGCGGCTGCCGCAATCAGCCGCTAGCAAGCCCGATTCAGGAGGTCACTTCACCTTCCCCCGCGGACGGAACGGTGGATCGAGGCCTTAGCTCATGCCACCTTGCCGATGACGCTCCTCATCTCGTCGGCGCTGAAGGCGCGAAGCGTCGTCGTGCGGATGTTGCCTGCGCCGGCCGTGGCCAGCAGCCCCGCTGCGAGCGTCTCGTCGTCTGGCGCATCGAGCACCGCGACGATGTCGTGGCTGCCGAGAGTCCAGTAGACGTCCGTGAACTGGACGCCGAGGCCTTCCAGCTGACCGCGCGCCGCCTCGTACCGATCGACGGTGTCTCGGAAGTTGCGGACGCCCTGCTCCGTCCAGTCGATGAGGGCGACGTATCTGGGCATGACCTCTCCTCCGTTCCCCGGCGTGGGCCGCGCCGACGAAGAGCGCGCCGTCGCCGAGACGAGCCTCTTTACACGTGTTCACCCTAACCGGCGACGGTGCCGGCGGACAAGCGCCGATCATCCCTTGGGCAGGCGGGGCCGCTTCCCGCTGGTGCTCCCCCGCTGGAGGGTGTCCTCGTTATCTTGGGGCGGGCATGTCCGGGACGGCGTGCGCAGCGATTCCTGCGCTGGCGACATGTCGTCGAGGTCGCGGCGCGTGCAGCGTCAGGTTGTGGCTTGTCTTCGACCTCTCGCAGCATCTTCTCGCCGAGCATCTCCTCCTCGCGCTGCACGCCGCACCGGGCGATGAGGAACAGCTCATGTACTTCCTGGAGTCCGCGCTGGCCGATCCGGATTTCGCAGCGCAGCTGACCGAGGCTGTCGACGGCGCTACCACGATCAGTGACGTGCCGCGTCGGCACCTCAAGCACGGCATCGCGCATGTCTCCGAGGGCGAGCTGTTCGACGCCTGGCCGCCGCTGCTTATCGGTCTTGAGGGCGCATTCGTCGACGTCGCCGTCGACCGCTCGCCCATTTCATAACGGGCATTCCGAAACGGCCATTGGGGATTCTGGCCATCCGGCATCACTGCGAGGATCGCCTGCGTCGATGAAGCAGAAGACATCGCACGGCAGCCTCCTGGCGGAGATGAGGTTCCTCTTCCAAGCCGAGGCGGTCACCAACGTCCTCTCGCAGTTCCCCCAGCTTCGTTCCCGGCTTGGTGACCCGCGGCAGGAGGGCCAGCCTTCACACGCGTTTTCGACCGCTCGGAAGAGCGAGCGCCAGATCTACCGGGTGCTCGGCAACGTCCACTACTCGCACCTCGGCGAGCTTCTCGAGGCGCTCGAGTTTTGCCTTGAGCGCGGGTTCAGCCAGCCAGCGATTCTGCGCACACGGGCGCGCAGGTCGTTCGCAGAGTCGCTCGCCGAGCTGCATGCCGCCCGGCACTTCCTGGGGCGCGAATTCGAAGTCGAGGGCCAGGATGCGACGAAAAATCACGCGCCGGTTCCCGACCTGATCGTCACTGGACACGGGTTGAACGTTGCCGTCGAGGTCTACTGCCCGCGCGAGTGGGAGGGCCTGTGTGAACTCGATGATCTCCGGGTCGCCCTGCGCGCCGCGCGCCGCACGACCGCCTCGCACGCGGGCGTTTCCCCCCGAAGCACTCGCTGACGCGCATCGCCAGGCCACCGACGAGCTGCTCTTCGAGCTGCTCCCAGCCCGGCGCATGCGCGTCAACCCCCGCGTCGTCAAGCGCAAGATGAGCAACTACGCACTCAAGCGCCTCGAGCACCGCAACCCGCCCAAGGCGACCAAGCAACCCGACGAAGCAACCCGCATCCTCGCAGCTTAACTGACTAACTAACGCCAGGCAGCCGACGTGGCGCAGGTCCCACAAGACTTTGCCGATCCGGACGGGAGCGACGACCGGTCCCAGCACGCGCGTCCACAGCAGGCTGTCGACCCCGCACGCGAGGCACGTGCGCCTGAGCCCGGACCACTTCCTCGTTCGCTTCAGGGTCGCGTCCGGTCAGTCGTCCGCCGGAATTGTCGTGAAGACCGTGATCCCGGCCCCGAAGGGCACGAACGCGCCGAAGGGAGCGCCGGGCATGGTGAGCGTGAATCCCTCCGGCTGGCCGGTCTCGAAACCCCCTGACCCCACGTTGCAGACGACTTCGAGCGTTGCAGCGTCAACTGCCCGCGTCGGTATCGTCCGCCTGAGCTGGATCTGCATGACGAGCACGCCCGCCGTGATGACGCCCCAGGTGCCGATGGGGTTGAAGCTCACCAGCCGCTTCGCCTTCCACGCGCCGGCGGCGATGATCGTCCGCGGCGGCGCGGACGCCAGGTCGTAATGCTGGAAGTGGCCGCCACCCTCGACGTCGTCCTCCTCGATCGTCCCCGATCCGGCCATGTTGACGGCGTGCACCACACTGCCGATGGTGCCGGCCCGGCTGATCGCCGTGAAGCTAAAGCC
>JBOGYU010000496.1:0-3588 GCA_050696935.1 Solirubrobacteraceae bacterium
GCCCCGGCGGGGGGGTGTACGGGCCGGGCGGCGGCGCCGCCGGCTCGGCCGCGGTGTCCGGCCCGGCCGGCTTCCCCCACGCGAACGACTGGAACTCGTCCGAGGCCGCGGGCTCCGCGCTCGTCCCCTCGAACGGCGCCGGCGTCAGCGGCTTCGGCGTATCCACCTGCTCGGCACCCTCGGGCAGCCGTGCCTCGCGGCGCCAGCGCGGCCCGAGCAGCCCGATCACGATCTCCTCGAAGTCGTCCCACGCCTCGGTCGCCGACTGCGTCCGCTTCCTCGGGTCCTTGACCAGCAGGGCCTCGATCCAGTCCGAGATGCGCTGGTCCACCGACGTGTCGATCGACCTCACCGTCGGGATCGGCTCGTTCACGTGCCGCAGGAGGATCGCCATCGGCGCGTCGGAGTCGTGGAACGGCACCCGGCCCGTGAAGAGCTCGAACGCCATGCAGCCGACCGAGTACAGGTCCGTCCACGGCCCGATGTCCTGCGCCATCGCCTGCTCGGGCGCCATGTAGGTCGGCGTCCCCACAGTCGTCCCGGTCGCGGTCAGGAACGCGCCGGTCTGCATCTTCGTGGTCGCCTTGGCGATCCCGAAGTCGGCGATCTTCACCCGCCCGTCGGCGGTGACCATGAGGTTCTCGGGCTTCAGGTCGCGGTGCACGATCCCGTGCTGCTCACCATGGGCGAGCCCGGCCAGCAGGCCCTCCAGGACCCCGCCCACCTGGGCCAGCGTCATCCGCCCGACGTAGGGCCGCAGCGACCCGCGCTCGACGTACTCCATCGCGATGTACGGCGTGCCGTCGTGCTCGAAGTAGTCGTGGACCGTGACGATGTTCGGGTGCGAGAGCGACCCCGCCACGCGCGACTCGCGCAGGAACCGCTGCGCGAAGGACGGGTCGGACGCGTGGAACGCGCCGAGCTCCTTCAAGGCGACGAACCGGTCCAGGTCGGTCTGCCTGGCCAGGTAGACCATCGCCATCCCGCCGCGCCCGACCTCCCGCAGGATCTCGTAGCGGCCCACCGTCTTCATGACGTCCGGCACGTGAAGTCCTTCCTATTCCCGACTCTCATCCGTCAGCGGCCGGCCCTGCGAGTGTTCATGCACTTTCCTTGCGACGAGGGTGCGCGTAGTATCGCCTCACCTCCCGGGCTCGGCAACCTTCGGAAGAAGAGCATGAAGCTGTTCGTCCTCGATCCGCACACGATCTACCGACGTGGCCTGGCCGCCTGTCTCGAGCCGATGCCCGAGGTGGAGAACGTCGCCCACGCGGAGAGCGTGCGCGAGGCGTGGGAGCACGCCGCGCTGTTCGACGCCGAGCTCGTGATCCTCGACCCGGCGGTCTCCGGCGGCGACGAGTTCATCGGTGCCGTGCGCGAGGCGACCGGCGCGCAGGTGATCGTCTGCTCGTCCGACTGCGAGGGCGACTCCGTGCGCACGGCCATGGCCGCCGGCGCGGCCGGCTACCTGCGCAAGGACACGCTGACCACGGACGGCCTCGGCGCTGCGGTCAAGGCCGTCGCCAACGGCACGGGCGTGATGACGCCGGAGCTGCTCGGCAACCTGCTGCGCGACCTGTCGACCGACGGCCTGGACCCCGCCCGCCCGGCGACCGCCCGCCTCACCGACCGCGAGCAGCAGGTCCTCTCCCTGATCGCCGCCGGCCACCCCACGCGCGAGGTGGCCCAGCAGCTCTGCTACTCCGAGCGCACGGTGAAGAACGTCCTGCACGACGTCGTCACCAAGCTCAACGCGCGCAGCCGCTCGCAGGCCGTGGCCTTCGCGGTCCGCGAAGGGCTCATCTGAGTCCGCGGTTCGTACTCTGACGGGATGTTCGATCCCGGATTGTTCGCGCGATGACATCCGTGGCGCCGCTGCTCGAAGGCCGGCGGATCGTCGTGTGCGCCGGCTCGGGCGGCGTCGGCAAAACCACCACGGCGGCGGCGCTCGCGATGGGGATGGCCGAGCGCGGGCTGAAGGTGGCGGTGGTGACGATCGACCCGGCCAAGCGCCTCGCCGACTCCCTCGGGCTCGAGGAGCTCGGCAACGAGCCCCGGCTGGTCGATCCGGAACGGTTCACGGACCACGGGGTCGAGATCGGCGGCGAGCTGTGGGCGCTGATGCTGGACTCCAAGCGCACGTTCGACGCGCTGATCGAGCGCCTCGCGCCCGACGACGCCACGCGCGACGAGGTGCTCTCCAACCGGATCTACCAGCAGCTCTCCGGCGCGGTGGCCGGCTCGCAGGAGTTCAGCGCGATCGCCAAGCTCTACGAGCTCGACCAGGAGGGCGACTACGACCTGCTGGTGCTCGACACGCCGCCGTCGCGCAACGCGCTCGACTTCCTCGACGCGCCCGGCCGGCTCGCCGGCTTCTTCCAGGGGCGCGCGATCAAGATGTTCCTGCGCCCGGCCGGCCTCGGCGGGCGGATCCTCGGCCGCGGCACCGGCATGGTGTTCGGGCTCTTGCAGCGCGTCACCGGGGTGGACCTGCTGCACGACCTGTCGGTGTTCTTCCGCGCGCTCGGCGGGATGATCGACGGCTTCACGGAGCGCGCCCGGCGCGTCGGCGCGCTGCTCGAGGACCCCGGCACGACCTTCCTGATCGTCACCGCGCCCCGCCACGACCCGGTCGAGGAGGCGATCTTCTTCCACCGCAAGCTGATCGACGCGGCGATGCCGTTCGGCGGCCTCGTCGTGAACCGCCTGCACCGCGCGCCTGAGCTCGACGGACCGCTCCCGCCCGAGCTCGCCGAGGAGCTCGGGGAGGACCTCGCCGGGCGCGTGACCACCGCGGCGCACGAGCTGGCGGCGCTCGCGGCACGCGACGCGGCGAACCTCGAGCACCTCCGCGCCCGGCTCGGCGACCCGCCCATCATCGTCGTGCCCGAGCTCGACGACGACGTCCACGACGTCGAGGGGCTAGCGCTCGTGCGGGAGCACCTGTTCGCCTAGCTCGCGGTCGAGCATCTCGTCGGCAACGCGGCGCAGCTGGGGGTCTAGGTGGCCGCACAGGACGTCGCGAAGGACGGCGCGGAGGTTGCCGCCGAGCTCGGCGATCAGCTCCTCCACCTGCGGCTCGGGGCGGACGTGGCCGGCGATCGCGGCGCGCTCGAGGGAGATCGCCTCGTCCATGCGGCGCTCCACGAGGGCCCGGTCCTGGGGTGCCGCGCAGATCGCCGCCAGGCGCTCGACCATCCCGTCGTAGCCGGGCACGCCCGGGTCGGCGAGCACCGCGCGGGCGGCGAGGAGCCAGTCGGTGAGCGCCTCCACCGCGCTCGCGCGCTCGCAGCCGAGCTCGAACCGGCGCAGCGCCCATGCCAGCTCTCCGGCCCGCGGCGTGCGGCGGGCGACCAGCGCGCAGAACGCGCGCAGCGGGTCCTCCTCCTCGGCGCCGAGCAGGCAGTCGCCCGCCTCGCGGCGGACGCCCGTGGCCAGCGGGACCGCCATCCACGGCCCGCCGTCGGTCCGCGCCCACGCGGTGCCGCCGAGCGAGGGCTCGGCGTCGTCCCACAGCCGCAGCGCCGTCTGCAGCCGCCGCAGCCGGCGGCCGGCGTCCTCGAGCGCGCGGTCGTCGCCGTCGAGCGC
>JBOGYU010000497.1:0-3586 GCA_050696935.1 Solirubrobacteraceae bacterium
CGGCGACCTCGTCGGCCACGAGGCGCGCGAGCTGCACGCCCGCACCGGGCTCGTGCTCGAGCGCGGCGCGCTCGGCACCTGGCTCGTCGCCGAGGCGGGCGCCCTGCTCGTGCGGCCGGGCGGCCGGCGCGTGCACTGCTGGTGCGTCCGGGTGGACGACCCGAGCCTGCCCTCCGCCGACCGGATCGCGCACCTGCTGCTCGCGCTGCGCACCGACGAGCAGGGCTTCGCCACCGTGGCCAATCTCGCGTTCACCGGCGCCCGCTGGCGGGTCCGCCGGCGCCTGCCGCGCGCGATGCGCCCCGCGCTCGACGCCGCCGCGAGGCGCTGACTGTCGAGCTCGTCGGGCTCACGCCGACGGATTCGACGCTCGACCGCGTGTCGAACGCGAATGCCCGATTTCCCTACACGGGGCCATGTGACGGGGCGCGCGCGGCGAGCACCATGCTGTCCATGAGCCGCACCACCGCCCAACCGCAGGTTCGCCGAGTCGTTCTCGTCCCCGCCGCCGCGAGCTCCTCCCGCGGCGACGAGCTCGTCCGCCGCTACCGCCTCGCGCGGGTGCGGCTCGAGGGTCGCGAGGGCGCGGTCGCCGCGCGCACGGTCCCCACTGGCCGCGGCGGCTGAGCAGCACCCGCAGCCCGGCCGCGCGTCACAGCACTCCTCCCATGACGCGCGGCCGGGGCGCGGCTACCCTCGGGAGCGTGGCGTACCTGACGATCTGCGCGTTCTTCGGCCTCGCCGGCGGCGTCGTGGGCCGCGTGAAGGGTTCGTCGTTCTTCCTGTGGTTCGCGATCTCGGCGGCGGTGCCGGTGCTCGGGCTCGCGGCGGCCGTGCTCTACCGGACCGAGCGCGACGAGCTGCGCCGCCAGTGCCCCCGCTGCGGGAAGGTGCTCAAGCTCCACGACCAGGTCTGCATGCGCTGCGGCGAGGACCTCGACTTCCCGGAGACGGCGATCGTCCCGGAGTCGACTGCAGCCCGTCGTTAGACTGCCGCGCCATGATGAGAGCCGTCGACGCCGTCATGGAATGCCTCAAGGCCGAGGGCGTCGACGTCGTATTCGGGTACCCCGGCGGCGCGAACCTGCCGACCTACGATGCGTTCGTCGACGCGGGCATCAAGCACGTGCTCGTCCGCCACGAGGCCGGCGGCGGCCACGCCGCCGAGGGCTACGCCAAGGCCTCCGGGAAGGTCGGCGTCGTGTTCGCCACCTCCGGCCCCGGCGCCACCAACATCGTGACCCCGCTGACCGACGCAATGATGGACTCCGTGCCGCTCGTGGCCTTCACCGGCCAGGTGCGGACCGACCTGCTCGGCACGGACGGCTTCCAGGAGGCGGACACGTTCGGCATCACGATGCCGATCGTCAAGCACTCGTTCATGATCCAGCACCCGACGGAGATCCCGCGGGCGGTGCACGAGGCGTTCCACCTCGCCCGCACCGGGCGGCCCGGCCCGGTGCTGATCGACACGCCGCAGGACCTCAGCCGCGCGGAGATCGACTACCAGCCGGTCGGCGACGTCCAGCTGCCCGGCTACCAGCCGACGACCGAGGGGAATTCGAAGCAGATCCGGCTCGCCGCCAAGGCGCTGGCCAACGCGCGCCGGCCCGTGCTGTACGCGGGCGGCGGCGTGATCAACGCGGAGGCCGCCGAGGAGCTGCGCGAGCTCGCGACCGCCGACCGGTTCCCGGTCACCTGCACCCTGATGGGCCTCGGCGCGTTCCCGGCGCCGCACGAGCAATGGCTCGGGATGCTCGGCATGCACGGCACCCGCACCGCCAACTACGCGATGGACGAGGCCGACCTGATCCTGGCGGTCGGCGCGCGGTTCGACGACCGCGTGACCGGCAAGCTGTCGGAGTTCGCGCCACGGGCGAAGTTCGTGCACATCGACATCGACCCGGCGGAGATCTCCAAGAACGTGCCGGCGCACATCCCGATCGTCGGCGACGCCCGCAACGTGCTCACCCGCCTGGTGGCGGAGTACCGCGCGCTCGGCCCGGACCCGGGCCGGCTGGCCGGCTGGTGGGAGCGGATCGAGGGCTGGCGCGGCCAGCACCCGCTCCGCTACGAGGACTCCGCGGACACCGAGATCAAGCCGCAGTTCCTGGTCGAGGCGCTGTACGAGGCGACGGACGGCGACTGCATCCTGTCCTCGGACGTCGGCCAGCACCAGATGTGGGCCGCGCAGTACTTCCACTTCTCCAAGCCGCGCCGGTGGATCAACTCCGGCGGCCTGGGGACCATGGGCTTCGGACTGCCGGCGGCGATGGGCGCCGCCGTCGCGCGGCCGGACGTCCCGAGCGTCCTGCTCACCGGCGACGGCTCGTTCCAGATGAACATCCAGGAGCTGGCCACCTGCAGGACCTACGACATCCCGGTCAAGTCCGTGATCATGAACAACGGCTACCTCGGGATGGTCCGCCAGTGGCAGGAGCTGTTCTGGGACCGCCGCTACTCGAACGTGGACATGGGCACCTGGCCCGACTGGGTCAAGCTCGCCGAGGCGTTCGGCGCCACCGGCGTGCGGCTGACCGACAAGACCACGCTGGTCAGCGACCTGCGCGATGCGCTCGCGACCCCGGGCCCCGTCGTGGTCGACGTGCGGGTGACGCGCGAGGAGAACACCTATCCGATGATCGCGCCGGGGGCGGCGGCGCGCGAAATGGTGGGCTGATGGGCGAGCCGGGGACAAAGGAGCCGCTCACGCTCGAGGAGCTGGAGGCGACCACGGCGGTCCGCACGGGCCGCAAGCACATCCTCTCGATCCTGGTGGAGAACAAGCCGGGCGTGCTGACCCGGATCTCGGGGCTGTTCGCCCGCCGCGGCTTCAACATCGACACGCTGGCGGTGGGGCCGACGGACGACGAGCGGCTCTCGCGCATCACGCTCACGCTCGACGGCGCGATGCACCCGATCGACCAGGTCACCAAGCAGCTCCACAAGCTGGTCAACGTGATCAAGATCCGCGACCTCGAGCCGTCCGAGACGGTCTCGCGCGAGCTGGCGCTGTTCAAGGTGACGGCCGACGGCGCCGCGCGCGGCGAGGTCATGCAGGTCGTCGAGATCTTCCGCGGCAAGATCATCGACGTCACGCGCCGGTCGGTGATCGTGGAGGTCACCGGCACATGGGAGAAGATCGAGGCGTTCGAGCGCATGGTCCGCCCGTTCGGGCTGGTCGAGATGGCCCGCACCGGCGAGATCGCGATCTCGCGCGGGCGCAGCGAGACGTAGCCGCCCACGGGTAATCAAGGCGCTCGCACGAGCTTGCGAGTGCGAGTAAGCCGCATACGATTTCCCCCGGGGGGTACGTGGTCGGCGGGGACGTTCCGCCTGCGCGAGCGCTCCGCGGCGGGCGCATGGTCGGCCGCTGCCGCACGGGCCGCCAGACCTTCGCCGCCGGGCTCTAGAAAGAGGAGCCTCGTACCCTCCGGCGGCGTGAGCATCGGGAACTCGGCGTCGCGCTGGGCGCGGCGAGCCTCGTACCCTCCGACGGCGTGACGGCGGTGATCCATGACGTCGCGCTCGGCGCGGCCGGGCTGGCGCGCTGCGAGCGCGCCGTGCGCCGTGCCCGGCGGGAGGG
>JBOGYU010000498.1:0-3584 GCA_050696935.1 Solirubrobacteraceae bacterium
CCAGACGACGCCGCGGCCCGGCGCGAACGCCAGGCAGGCCAGCACGACGCCGACGCCGAGCAGCACGATCACCGGGCCGGTCGGCGTCTCGGTGCGGGCGGACAGCAGCGCGCCGCCCACCCCCACCCCGGCGCCGAGGGCCCCGGCCACCGGCAGCAGCAGCGCCAGTCGCCCCGTCAGCTGCCGCGCGGCGGTGGCGGGCACGACGAGCATGGCCACCATCAGGATCGCCCCCACCATCCGCACGCCGACCACGACCGCCACCACCAGCATCGCGGTCATCGCCAGCTCCAGCAGCCGCACCGGCAGCCCGGCGGCGGCGGCGAACGCCGGGTCGAAGAGCGTCGTCTTCAGCGGCCGGAACGCGGCCGCGACGATCGCCACCGCGCCGAGCCCGATCACCGCGGTGACGACGACGTCGCGCTCGGCCAGCCCGGCCGCCTGGCCGAACAGGTAGCGCTCCAGCCCGGCCTGGTCGGCGTCGTTGCCGTGCGCGATCGCGGTGAGCAGGACGACGCCGAGCGAGAAGAAGCTCGACAGCACGACGCCGATCGCGGCGTCCGACCGGATGCGGCTCGAGCGCTCGATCCCGACCATCAGGACGGCGCCGACCAGCCCCGCGCAGGCCGCGCCCGCCAGCAGCGCGGCGGGGTCCTTGGTGCCGGTGAGCAGGAACGCGATGCACACGCCCGGCAGCGCCGCGTGCGCGAGCGCATCGCCCACCAGCGAGCGCCGGCGCAGCACCGCGAACGTGCCCAGCACCCCCGCGGTGACGCCGAGCACCAGCGCGCCGAGCACCACCACCGAGTCGGTGTACGAGAGCGGCAGGAGGTCGATCAGGAGGTCGATCAGGAGGTCCACGCAAGCGCCTCGACGTCCTCGTCGGGCTCCTCGTCCGCGTGGGCGCCGTACGCGCGCGCGAGCACCGGCGGGACCAGCACGTCCTCGACCGGCCCGCAGGCGATCGCGCGCACGTTGAGCACCAGCGCCCAGTCGAACGCGCGCCGCACCGTGTCGAGGTCGTGGTGGACGACCACCACGGAGCGCCCCTCGTCGCGCTGCTCGGCCAGCAGCGCGAGCAGCGCCGCCTCCGTGCGCGCGTCGACGCCCGCGAACGGCTCGTCCATCAGCAGCACGTCGGCGTCCTGGGCGACCGCGCGGGCGAGGAACACGCGCTGGCGCTGGCCGCCCGACAGCTCGCCGATCTGGCGCCGCGCGTACGCGGTCATGCCGACGCGCTCCAGCGCGGCGTCGACCACCGCTCGGTCCTCGCGCCGCAGCCGGCGCACCCAGCCGGCGGCGCGGTAGCGGCCCATCTCCACCACCTCGCGAACGGTGATCGGGAAGTCCCAGTCCACCGCCTCGCGCTGCGGCACGTAGGCCACGGCGTCGAGCGCGGCGCGGGCGGGCCGGCCGAGCACGAGCGCCTGGCCAGCGTCGGCCGGCACGAGCCCGAGCGCGGCTCGCAGGAGGGTCGACTTGCCGGCGCCGTTGGGGCCGACGATGGCCGACATGGCGCCCGCGGGGAACTCGGCGCCGACGTCCCACAGGACAGGCTTGGCCGAGTAGGAGACGGTGAGGCGGCGGACCTCGAGCGCGTTCATCGCAGCCCCTCGGCGATCGCGTCGGCGTTGTGGCGGACCATCCCGAGGTACGTGCCCTCCGGCGTGCCCTCGGCGCCCGCCGCGTCGGAGAACAGCTCGCGCCCGATCCGCGCGTCCTGCCCCTGTCGGGAGGCGGAGGCGAGCACGGCCTCGATCGTCTGCGGCGGCACGCTGGACTCGACGAACACCGACCGCACGCCGCGGTCGGCGATCACGCCCGCGACCCGCTCGACATCGGCGGTCGTGGCCTCGGTGGCCGTGGAGACGCCCTGGATCGCGACGACTTCGAGCCCGTATCGCCTGCCGAGGTAGCGGAACGCGTCGTGCGAGGTGACGAGCACGCGCGAGCGCTCGGGGATCTCGGCGAGGCGCCGGCGCGCGTAGGCGTCGAGCGCGCGCAGCTCGCGGACGTAGGCGCGGGCATTGCGCTCGTACTCGCCGGCATGCGCGGGGTCGAGGTCCGCCAGCGCGGCGGCCGTGGTGCGCGCGGCGTGCTCCCACAGCTGCGGGTCGAACCAGACGTGGGGGTCATAGCGGTCGGGATATCGCGGCTCCGCCAGGAGCCGGTCGCGCGGGATCTCGCGGGTGACCGCGAGCGTCGGGCGGTGCTCCCCCAGCCGCGCGAAGACGTCGCCCATCTTGCCCTCGAGCTCGAGGCCGCCGTAGAGCACGAGGTCGGCCTCGGCCAGGGTCTTCACGTCGCCCGCGCTCGCCTTGTACATGTGTGGATCCACGCCCGGGCCCATCAGCCCGCTGACGCGCACGCGGTCACCGCCGATGCGGCGCGCGAGGTCGGTGATGAAGTTCGTCGTGGCGGCCACGCGGACCTGGCGGTGCGCGAGCGCCTCCGGGGTCGCGGGCGGCACCTCCGAGCAGCCGGCGACGGCGGCCGCGGCGGCGACCAGCAGGAGCGCGAGCGCCCTACTGCGCATCGCATACCTGCACGCGCATGGCGCGGGCGAGCGTGCCGCCCAGCACGTGCACGGCGTCGCCGAAGCGGACGAAGACGGGGCCGTCGAACGGCTGGCGGTCGACCACCTCGAAGGCGTCGCCGGGGGCGATGCCGCGATCGGCGAGGTAGCGGAGCATCGCGGGGTCCGAGTCGGAGACCCGCACGAACGTCCCCGCCGTGCCCGGCTCCTGCGCGGCCATGCTCTCGGTCGGCACCTCGTCGATCACCAGCTCGGCGGACGGGATCGGGTCGCCGTGCGGGTCGCGCGTCGGGTGGCCGAGCTTGGCGGCGATCAGCGCCTCCAGCTCCTCCGACAGGACGTGCTCGAGCACCTCCGCCTCGTCGTGCACGCGGTCCCACGGGACGCCGAGGCTGGTGGCGAGGTACAGCTCCAGCAGCCGGTGGTGGCGGAGCACCTCGAGCGCGACGCGCGCGCCCTTGGCGGTCAGCTGGACGCCCTTGTAGGGCACGTGGGCGACGAGGCCGAGCTCATCGAGCTTGCGCACCATCCCGGAGGCCGAGGCGGGCGTGACGTCGAGCCGCTCGGCCAGCGCGGTGGTGCTGACGGCGCCTCCCTCGCGCTCGCCGAGCTGGTAGATGGCCTTCGCGTAGTCCTCGACGGCGGGCGAGAAGGCGGTGTCGCGGGAAGTCACCACATGGATTATGGCACGCCTAAACCTGAAGTTCGCGGCACGAGCAGCGAGAGGCCGAACAGGGCGACGGCGGCGAGCGCCACGGACGCCCCCGCGGCGACGTGCAGGTGGAAGGACGCGAGCAGCCCGAGCACGCCCGCCGCGGCGGCGAGCGCGGCGGCGAACGCGAGTGCAGCGGGCAGGCGGTGGGCCAGGTTCAGCGCGGCGGCGCCGGGCGCGAGGATCAGCGCGACGAGCAGCAGGTTGCCGAGCCCGCCGACCGCCGTCACGGTGGCGACGGCGAGCAGGGCGAGCAGGACGAGCTCCGACCGGGCGGGGCTGGCGCCCAGCGAGGGGGCGGCGGCGCGGTCGAAGACGCTGAGCGCCAGGCGGCGG
>JBOGYU010000499.1:0-3576 GCA_050696935.1 Solirubrobacteraceae bacterium
GTGCTGGCCGTCGTGCTCGACCAGGACGCTTTCGGCCTCGGTGTCGGTGCGCGGCCCGTCGTGGGTCGCCATCAGCCATGTGCGGGGCACGTAGCCTCCTCTCGGGTGGGCGTGCACACCGGGCACAGTCGCGGCGTGCACTTGCGGTTCTTCAACTGGCGCTCCGTGTCCCGGTCGAACGGGTGCCACGTCCGCACGAGCCGGACCTCGCAGCCCGCCTTGACGGCGGCGCGCACCAGTCGGGAGCCCTGCCCGGCCAGGTGGTAGGCGAGCCGCGACTCGATGTTCTCGACGCCGCCGTGCACGTAGCCGAGGTAGTGCCGCGCGTGCTTGAGCGGCGGCTCGAAGTGCAGCAGGTAGCCCGAACCGTCACCCGTTGCCACGACCGATGCCCCCTGGTCCGTAGATGGGCCGAACCGCGAGCGCCCGATCCGCTTGCGCCTTGCGACGATCACTCAGATGCGGATAGACCAGCTGAAGGATCGTTTGCACTTCACGGATTGCCGAGATCTGCCACGCGTAGCCAGGCTCATTGGCAAGCGAGTTGTTCGTGCTGTGCCGGTAGATCCCGCCGCCGAACAGCCCCTGCAAGCGGGTCAGGATCGTGCGGTCGTTCGAGCTGACGCCGATCGTCACTCGCCAACCCCGGGCGCGATCCTTGCGCTTCGTCGCAGAAATGTGCCCCTCGCCCTCGATCATGCCGACAGCCCAACCAAGATCGAAGTCGGAGAGCGTGTAGCCGCTGCCGTCACCGGTGGCCATTGCCGCCGCCTCCCCCCGCGAGCTGCTTGAGCGCCGCGAAGTCGTCCTCGTCGAGGACCATCTGCACCGTTGCCGGCGTGTCCGGATCGGTGACGACCAGGCGGCCGGTGTACGACAGCTTCTCGCCTCGCTCGAAGGCTTCGACGACGGCGCGCAGTGCAGCGATCCCGTCGATCGTGGCGCAGGCCATCAGCGCACCGCCCCCGCAAGGAACTCTCGATGCGCGCGCAGAACCCGCCCGAGCGCCTCGACAGCGCCGGCGCGGCGGGCTAGTGGAGGCTCATCGTCCCCCGGATTTGGCTCTACGGCATGGACGGCTGAGTCCGTGGGTTCGATTCCCACCGTCTCCACTGAAAGAGTTCCGCCTACAGCTTCGGGAATGCCGTAGGCGGGACGCTCACTCGCTTCCGGCGGCCCGATCCGACCGCAAGTTCCGACTAGGGGTGCGAGTTCGTGGTCATTTTGACCACGCGCTTGCCGGAGTATGACGGTTCCTGCGCTATGCTCCAAAACGAGTTGGTGGTCATTTTGACCACGAACTTGCAGGACATCATGCCCGGAGCTCTCTACAGCCTCCTCCACGAGCACGCCGTCGAGCAACACGGCTACATCACGACCCGCAACGCCGAAGACCTCGGGGTCGCCGCCCACCGTCTGCATAGGATGAGGAGCCGCGGCGTCCTTGACGGCGTCAGCCGCGGCGTCTTCCGTTTCCCGGACGTGCCCGCGGGGCCGCTGGACCAGTACGTCGCCGCCACGCTGTGGCCCCTCGAGGTGCAGGGCGTCCTCAGCCACGCGACTGCGCTGGACCTGCACGAGCTGTGCGACATCAACCCCAGCCGCATCGACGTCACCGTACCGCCAGGCTTCCGGACCATCCGCACCCCGCCCGCCGTCATCCGGCTGCATCGCGAGGCCGTGCCCGAGGACGAGATCACCTGGCACGAGGGCATCCCGATCGTCACCGTCTACCGCGCGATCCGCGGCAGCATCGACCAGCACGTGGGCTGGAACCTGATCGAGCAGGCGATCGACACGGGCCGTAGGCGCGGGCGCCTGACCCCGGGCCATGCCGACGAGCTGCGAGCGCTGCGCCACACCGCCCCGAAAGCCGCCACGCCGTGAGCCCGAAGCCGCGCAGGGCGCCCGGCAACCGCTCGCACCTTCAGCGGCTCGCCAACGCCGCAGCCGCGGACGCCCAGATGCCCGCCGGCCGCTACCAGCGTTGGATCAACACCCACATCATCGCCGCGGTGCTTGACCGCGTCCGCGAGGACGGCGAGCCGCTGTTCACGCTCAAGGGCGGCGCCGCCATGGAGCTGCGCCTCGGCATCGGCGCCCGCGCCTCTAAGAATTACGACGCCGCCTTCCGCGCGCCCGCCGACGACATGCTCGACGCGCTCGACCGCGCGCTGGCCGAGGACTGGCACGGCTTCCAGTTGCAGCGCACCGAACCGGAGCCGATCCGCGAAACGAGAGCCATTCGCACGGACATCAGGATCGCCTACAAGGGCAGGTCCTGGGGCGCCGAAGTAGCCTGCTTGCATGACTCGGCTGCGTGGCGCAATGGTGGCCATGGTTGCCGCCGGAGTCGTTGGCGTCGTCGTGCCTCTGGTCGCTGCCGGGTCTGACTCCCGGGCGCGCGCCGAACGCGACAGCCGCCCGCTGCAGGGACCTTCGCAGGGGCGCTGCCCCAAGAGCCACATGCAGCCCCTGCCAGGCGACGCGCTCGCGAGCGCCGCACTCGCGGCGCTTGACCAAGCTCCTGCGGTGTACCGAGGCACGAGCTCAAGGGGATGCGGGCGACGGAGGCCATCCTCGCCCGGCTCGACGACACGGGACGTGGCGGCTACGCACGTGTGAACTTCGGGCGACGAGCCCGGAACCGCACCGTGGTGGTGCGCCTGGAGTTCCCGGCGATGCGTCCGAGCGCCAGCCTGAGTCAGGGCGTGGTGCTCGTCTCGCGGTTCGACGGCGAGTACCGCGTGTGGGCCCAGCTTCACTGATCCAGCCTTGGCCGGCAGGCCTTGGGGCTGACGGCCGAACTCGGTCAGCCGCCGACGTAGCCCCTCGCGTGAGGGGCCTCATCGTCGTGACTAGCCGACAGGTTGCACGTGCGACACCAGCTCGCCGTCGAGCAGCGCGTGGATCGCGAAGCCGGCGGGCTCGGCGGTGAGATCGACCGCCTGCGTCCGGAAGTCGAGCCGCGCCTGCACGTACGTGCTCGGTGCGGCGAGGATCGCTCGCCCGCCGAGGTCCGCGGCGATGGTCCGGTGCATGTGGCCGGCGACGATCCGCCGCACCTGGGGGTGGAGTCCGAGCACGCCGGAGAGCGCCCGGCGGTCGGACGCCGGTAGGCCGATCTCGTCCATGGCCGGGATCCCCGTCGTGAGCGGCGGGTGGTGCATCGCGAGCAGCGTCGGGGTGTCCGGTGCCGCGGCCAGTTCCGCGTCCAGCCACGCCAGCCGGTCGGCGTCGAGCTCACCCCGATCCTCGCCGGGCCGTGTGCTGTCGAGCGCGACGAGCCGCACCGGGCCGAGAGCGGCGGAGTACTGCACGGGCCCGCCGTCCGCGCCCGGCACCTCGAAGTGGCGGCGCGGAAAGCTAGCGCCCGACCCCCGGGAGGCGTAATCCGGAGATCGCCATCCGCATCGCCTAGCCTCCTCCTCGTGCACGTGCGCGAGGTGCGCGACGACGAGCCGGGGTGGCTGCGCGCGACGCTGCGCGAGCGCTGGGGCGACATCGTCGCCGGGCGCGGGCGCGTGTGAGAGCCGGCCGAGCTCGCCGCGCTGGTCGCCGTCGACGAGTCCAGAG
>JBOGYU010000500.1:0-3572 GCA_050696935.1 Solirubrobacteraceae bacterium
CCTTCAGATGCGCCCATCGCCGGACCATCCCGGCCTGGGACAGGGTGAACGCGGTGAACACTCCTACCAGGTACAGGGGGATAAGCCCGGTCAGCCGGGCGTCGCCGCCGCGCTGGCGCTGCGGGCCCGAGGGGGGGAGGTGGCCGGGTGCGACGCCGGTGCGGTCACGGAGGACGTGCGGGCGCGGCTCGTGGCCGCCGGGGTGGCGGTACGCGCGCCGTCGGAGGGCGTCGACCTGCTGGCGCGGGCGTCGACGGTGGTCAAGAGCCCGGGCGTCCCGCAGGAGGCGCCGGTCGTCGCCACCGCCCGCCGGCAGGGGACCCGGATCGTGGGAGAGCTGGAGATCGGCTGGCGGCTCGTGCCGAACGAGTTCGTCGCCGTCACGGGATCGAACGGGAAGACGACGACGGTCGAGCTGATCGGCCACGTGCACCGCACGGCGGGATGGCCCGTGGTGGTCGCCGGCAACGTCGGCACGGCGCTGACGACGCTGCCGGGGACGCTCGCCGGCGACGAGACGGTCGTGTGCGAGGCCTCCTCCTTCCAGCTCGAGGACACCGAGGCGTTCGCCCCCGAGGCGGCCGTCCTGCTGAACATCGCCGAGGACCACCTCGACCGGTACGGCTCGATGGAGGCATACCGGGCGGCGAAGCTCCAGGTCTTCGCCCGCCAGCCGCCCGGAACGATCGCCGTGGCGCCGGCGGAGCTCGCCGCCGGGCTCGCCGCCCACGGCCGGGCCCGGCGGGTCACGTTCGGGCGCGGCGGGGCACCCCTGGACTTCGACGAGCGCGGCACGGGTCCCGTGGACCTCCACGAGCGCGACGCAGGACCCGCGGACGTCGAGGAGCGCGGCGGGCGGCTGTGGTGGCGCGGCGAGCCGCTCATGGGCGCGAGCGAGATCCGGCTCCGCGGCGCGCACAACCGCGAGAACGCGATGGCCGCCGCGGCGGTCTGCCTGGCGCGCGGGCTCCCGCCGGAGTCGGTCCGCGCCGGGCTCGCGAGCTTCACCGGCATCCCCCACCGCCTCGAGGAGGTCGGCACCGCCGGCGGGGTGCTCTACGTGAACGACTCCAAGGCGACCAACGTCGCCTCGGCGGTCGTCGGCATCGAGTCCTTCGAGGGCGGCGTCCACGCGATCCTCGGCGGCCGTGGCAAGCGCGGCGACTACTCGCCGCTCGCCCGCCCCGTGGCCGAGCGCTGCCGCGGCGCGTACCTGATCGGCGAGACCGCCGCGGAGATCCACGAGGCGCTCGCACCGACCGGCGTCGCGCTCCACGACTGCCAGGACCTGGAGCGGGCCGTCGCCGCCGCAAGAAGCGAGGCCCGCCCGGGGGATACGGTCCTGCTCTCGCCCGCCTGCGCGTCCTACGACCAGTACGCCTCCTTCGAGGAGCGGGGCGAGCACTTCCGGGCGCTGGTGACCGCCGGGTAGGAGGCGTCCCCGCGCCGGCGTCGAACCCAGGCCTGATGGCCGGCTCCCCGCGCGCGAAGAAGCCGCAGCCGCTCGAGCACCGGCTCCTGCTGACGGCGACCTTCTGCCTGCTCGCGGGCGGGGCGGTGATGGTGTACTCGGCGTCGTCCGCCCGCACGCTGCTCCAGGGGCAGGGCGACGGCACCGCGTACCTGGTCAAGTACGTCGTCTACGGCGCGGTCGGGCTGGTCGCGATGCACGTGATCTCGCGCCACGGGCTGGCGCACGCCCGCCGGTACACGCCGCTGTTCCTGCTGGTCGCGTTCGTGCTGCTGGTCCTCGTCCTGCTCCCGGGCCTCGGCGTGAAGGTCAACGGCGCGCGCCGCTGGCTGGGCGCCGGGCCGCTGACCTTCCAGCCGTCCGAGCTGATGAAGCTCGCGCTGATCCTCCACAGCTGTGCCGTGCTCGCCGCCCGCCCCAGGCTCGCCCGCAGCCTGCGCGGGATCGCCGGCCCGATCATCGGCGTCGGGGGCGCGGCGCTGCTGCTGATCCTCGCCCAGCCGGACCTCGGCACCTCGCTGGTGATCTCGTTCACGCTCGCCGCCCTGCTCGTCGCGGCCGGGCTGCCGCTGCGCCAGCTCGGGCTCGTCGCCGCGGTCGGAGCGCTGCTCGTGCTGCTCTTCGCGCTGATCGAGCCGTACCGCCGCGCCCGCCTGACCGCCTTCGTGAACCCGTGGGGGGACGCCGCCGGGACGGGCTTCCAGGCGGTCCAGGGCCAGATCGCGATCGGCTCCGGCGGGCTGTTCGGCCTCGGCCCCGGCCAGTCCGTCCAGAAGATCTTCTACCTGCCGGAGGCCCACACCGACTTCATCCTGGCCGTCATCGGCGAGGAGCTGGGGCTGGCGGGGATCTGCGCCCTCCTGTGCCTGTACGGCATGATCGGGTACGCCGGGCTGCGGACCGCCCGGAACGCGAAGGGCGCCTACGCGAAGCTGCTCGCCGGCGGCCTCACCAGCCTGATCCTGTGCCAAGCACTGCTCAACGTCTATGCCGTCCTGGGCCTCGCGCCGCTCACCGGCGTCCCGCTCCCCTTCGTGTCCTCCGGCAACACGTCCCTGATCGTGATGCTCGGGGCGATGGGCATGCTGCTGAACATCGCCTCCGGCGGCTCGGCGCACCTGCGGGCGGTGGAGGGAGGCCGCAAGCGTGAGCGGCCCCCGGATCGTCATCGCGGCCGGCGGGACGGCCGGGCACGTCGTTCCCGCGATCGCGGTCGCCGACGCGCTGCGGGCTGAGGGCGCCGACGTCCGCTTCGCCGGCGGCCAGCGCGCCGAGGCCGAGCTCGTGCCCGCCGCGGGCTACCCGCTCGACCCGCTCGACGTCGAAGGCATCTCCCGCACGAACCCGATCAGAGCTGCCCGCGCCGTCGCCAAGGCGGCCGCCGCGCTCCGCGCCGCCGCCCGCCTCCTGCGCCGCCACCGCGCCGACGCTGTGCTCGGCGGAGGCGGCTACGTCGCCGGCCCGGTCGGCCTCGCCGCCGTCCTGCGCGGCACGCCGCTCGTGCTGACCGAGGCCGACTCGCAGCTCGGCCTCACCAACCGCCTCCTCGCCGGTCGCGCCCGCCGGGTCTGCCTCGCCTTCCCGATCGAGGGCCGCGAGGGCGACCGCTACCTGCTCACCGGCCGTCCCGTCCCGCCCACCGTGACCGACCGCGCCGGCGCCCGTACGCAGCTCGGCATCGAGCCCGGCGAGCCGGCGGTGCTCGTGTTCGGCGGCTCGCTCGGCGCGCGCTCGATCAACGAGGCGGCCGTGCGCGCGTTCGCCGGCGCGCCGTACCGCGTCCTGCACGTCGCCGGCCGCCGCGACTTCGCCACGCTCACCGCCCCCGACCCGCGCTACCTGCTGCGCGGCTACGTCGAGCCCTTCGGCCTCGCCCTGGCGGCGGCCGACCTCGCCGTCGCGCGCGCGGGCGGCTCCGTGTTCGAGCTGGCCCAGTACGGCCTGCCGGCGGTCCTGGTCCCGTATCCGTACGCGTCCGGCAACCACCAGGCCGCCAACGCCCGCTGGATGGAGCGCGCCGGCGCCGCGACGGTGCTGCCGGACGCGGAGCTGACGCCCGAGCGCCTGCGCGCCGAGGTCGACGCGCTCGTGCGCGACGAGC
>JBOGYU010000501.1:0-3564 GCA_050696935.1 Solirubrobacteraceae bacterium
CGGCGCAGCTCGCCGGCCACGGTGCGCTTCTTCTTGCGGCGCGCCGTCGTCGCCGTCGCCCGGCCCTGCGCCGGCGGGGCCGGCATCGCCACCGGCTCGGGCAGCCAGCGGTCCTGCACCGCGCGCACGTTCCCGTCGGAGCCCAGCACCAGCACGTCATCAGCGCTCGCCGGCGCCGCCCACGTGAGGGCGGCGAGCACGGCAACGCAGCCGCAATACGCCTTCCGCATGAACGTCAAGACCCCGATGCTAGGGTGGAGTTTCGGTGCGTGCGCTGCTGATCATGCTGCTCGCCCTCGGCCTGCTGGCAGGCTGCGGCGGCGACGAGGCGGACTCCGAGACGGACGTCGACCAGCTGCTCGAGGAGACCTTCTCGGGCGGCAAGCAGATCGACTCCGGCAGGCTGGAGCTGTCGGCGCGCCTGGAGGCGGAGGGCGAGGAGCCCGTCGTGATCGAGGTCTCCGGCCCGTTCCAGACCGAGGGCGAGAACCGGCTGCCGCGGTTCCAGATCGACGCCTCGTTCCAGGGCGGCAGCGAGCGGATCGAGGCCGGGATCACCTCCACCGGCGACCGCGGCTTCGTGAGCTTCCAGGGCACCGACTACGAGGTGTCGGCCGCCGTCTTCGAGCAGTTCAAGGCCGGCTTCGAGCAGACCCAGCAGCAGAGCCAGGAGGAGGGCCAGTCGCTGGCCAGCCTCGGGATCGACCCGCGCCGCTGGCTGACGGACGCCCGCAACGCCGGCGAGTCCGAGGTCGGGGGCACCGACACGATCCGGATCACCGGCGGCGTGGACGTCCCCGCGCTGCTCGACGACGTCAACCGCGCGCTCGAGCGCGCACGGTCCGCCGGGCTCCAGGGCTCCGAGGACCTGCCCGAGCAGCTCTCGGACGAGCAGAAGCGCCAGGCGGCCGAGGCGGTGCGCGACGTGAACGTCGAGATCCACACGGGCGCCGAGGACAAGATCCTGCGCCGGATGGCGATCACGCTGGGCGTCCAGGCGCCGGAGGGCACGGACGTCGGCGGCACCGAGGCGGCGACCATCCGGCTCGACTTCTCGCTGCTGGAGCTCAACGAGGACCAGCAGATCCAGGCGCCCGAGAACGCGCGGCCGTTCGACGAGCTGCTCGGCAGCCTCGGCGGGCTGGGCGGCCTCGGCGGCCTCGGCGGCGGCGGCCAGGAGGACGGCGGCGGGGCCAGCGAGGAGAACCTGGAGGAGTACTCGCAGTGCATCCAGGACGCGGGCAACGACGCCGAGAAGGCCCGCGAATGCGCGGAGCTCCTGAGCCCGTAGTCGCATAAGCTCCCCGCGGTGACCCAGGCGCGGGCTCCCTTCAACCTGCGGCGCTTCCTGCTGAGCGGGCAGGGGTGGCCGTACCTGCTCGTCCCGTTCATCCCGCTCGCGATCGTGCTCGAGCTCGCGCACGCGGAGGCGACGCTCGTCTTCGTCACCTCCGCCGCCGGCGTGGTCCCCACCGCTGCGCTGATGGGCCGGGCGACCGAGGAGCTGGCCGCGCGCTCCGGCCCGGGCATCGGCGGCTTCCTGAACGTCACCTTCGGCAACGCGCCGGAGCTGATCATCGCGTTCTTCGCGCTCAACGAGGGCCTGCAGGAGGTCGTCAAGGCCTCGCTCGTGGGCTCGATCCTCGGCAACATCCTGCTCGTGATGGGCGCCGCGATGCTGGTCGGCGGCGCCCGCCGCCCGCGCCAGTTCTTCGACCGCACGGCGGCCAACACGCAGGCGCTGATGCTGCTGCTGGCGACGGTGGCGCTCGTGATGCCGGCGATCTACGAGCTGGTGATCGGCGGCTCCCTGCCGAGCCCGACCGAGGAGTCGCAGCAGTTCCCGAGCGACCTGGAGACGATGTCCGCGGTCGTCGCGATCGTGCTGCTGCTCTCGTACCTCGCGGGCCTGCTCTTCTCGCTGCGCACGCACAGGGACCTGTTCAACCCGCCGCACGGCGAGGAGGACCACGTCGGCGACGAGCACTGGTCGGTGCGCAAGAGCGTGATCGCGCTCGCGATCGCGGGCATCGCCGTGGGCGTGATGTCGGAGATCCTCGTCGGCTCCATCAGCGAGGCGTCCGAGAGCATCGGCCTGTCGCCGTTCTTCGTCGGCGTGATCGTGGTGGCGATCGTCGGCAACGCCGCCGAGCACTGGGTGGCGATCTACTTCGCCGCCAGGGACAAGATGGACCTGGCGGTCAACATCGCGATCGGGTCCAGCGCCCAGATCGCGCTGTTCGCGGCGCCCGTGCTCGTGCTGCTCTCCTTCGTCGTCGGGCCGTTCCCGATGGCGCTCGTCTTCAACGGGCTCGAGCTGGGGGCGATCCTGCTGGCGATCCTGATCGCCGCGCAGGTCACGCAGGAGGGCGAGTCGACCTGGTTCGAGGGCCTGCAGCTGCTAGCTGTCTACGTGGTGCTCGGCGTCGTCTTCTTCTTCGTATGACCCTCGCGTTCTTCAGCGGGCCGGCGCCGTGGCTCGTGCTGATGGGAGTGACGATCGTCTTCCTGACGGTCGACCTCAAGCTGTTCGCGCGCGGGCGCGAGCCGTCGTTCCGCGAGGGCGCGATCTGGTCGGTCGGCTGGCTGGCGGTGGCGCTGCTCGTGATCCCGGTCGTGTGGGCGCTGTCGAACGCCGAGGACGCGATCACGTACACGACGGTGTACTTCATCGAGCGCTCGCTGTCGCTCGACAACCTGTTCGTCTTCCTGCTGCTGTTCAGCTACTTCGGGGTGCCGGCGGAGCACCGGGCGAACCTGCTCTTCTACGGCATCGTCGCGGCGCTCGTCCTGCGCGGCCTGGCGATCCTCGGCGGCGTCGCGCTGATCCAGCAGTTCGACTTCGTCATCTACATCCTCGGCGTGCTGCTGCTGGTGCTGGCGTGGAGGATCCTGCAGGGCGTCGAGGAGGGCGTGGACCCGGACAAGAACCTGATGGTCCGCGGCGTGCGCAAGGTGTTCCCGGTGGCGGGCAAGTTCCACGGCCACCACTGGTTCGTCAAGCTCGACGGTCGCCGCTACGCGACGCCGATCTTCCTCTGCCTGGCCGCCATCGTCGCGGCGGACATCGCGTTCGCGGTCGACTCGATCCCCGCCGCCTTCGCGATCACGCGCGACTCGGTGCTGATCTGGATGGGCAACATCTTCGCGCTGCTCGGCCTGCGCGCCCTGTTCGTGCTGGTCGAGGGACTGATCCGGCGCTTCCGCTACCTCGACGAGACGATCGCCGTCGTGCTGGCGCTGGTCGGCGTGAAGCTCCTGATCGAGGAATGGGTCCACATCGGCCCGGTCGAGTCGCTGCTGATGGTCGCCGTCGCGTTCATCATCGGCATCGCCGCCTCGCTGATCGCCGACGCCCGCGATCCCGACTCCGAGGCCAAGCGCAAGGAGCGCGCGGGCCGCACCACGGCGGACCGGCCGCAGGAGCGCGAGCCCGAGCCCGCGGCGCGCGACTAGAGCTCGCGCAGCCGGCGCTCGACCTCGGCCTCGACGTCGAGCGGCTCCTGCCCCTGGCGCTGCCTGCGCTCGTTGCGGGCGACGACGAGCTGGCGGACCTCCTCGCGG
>JBOGYU010000502.1:0-3559 GCA_050696935.1 Solirubrobacteraceae bacterium
GGCCTGGAGCTGGCCGCCGGACAGCGAGACCCGCTCGCGGATCCCCAGGAGCGGCCGGGAGGGCGCGCCGCCGTCGTCGTCCACCACGAGCTCCACGTGGTCGCGCCCGTACCGCAGGCGCACGTTCGCGCGGCCGGCGCCGCCGTGCTCGAGCGCGCCGCCGAGCGCCTCCTGCACGACCCGGTAGGCGGTGAGGTCGAGCCCGATCGGCAGCTCGCGCGCCTCGCCCTCGACCGCGAGGTCGGTCGCGAGGCCGGCGGTGCGCATCCGCTGCACCAGCGCGCCCACGTGGCGCAGCGACGGCTGCGGCGCCAGCGCCAGCTCCTCGTCCTCGCGGCGCAGCACGCCGAGCAGGCTGCGGATCTCCACCAGCGCCTCGCGGCCGCTGGTCTCTACGGCGTGGAAGGCCTCGCCGGCGGCGCCCGGGTCGCGCTCGGCGGCGCGGCGGGCGGCGCCCGCCTGCACGACCATCGCGCTCAGCGCGTGCGCGACGACGTCGTGCAGCTCCCCGGCGATCCGCTCGCGCTCCTCGACGGCGGCGGCCTCGGCGCGCTCGGCGCGCTCGCGCTCGAGCCGCCGCGCCTTCTCCCCGAGGGTGCGGTTCAGCCAGGCGCGGTTGCGCATCACGCGGCCGATGAGGATCGGCCCGACGGCGATGAAGCCCGCGGTCATGAGGTAGTTCCCGAAGTTGTCGTCCCAGTGGTCGATCGCCTGCGAGACCCACATCCAGCCGATCGACCACACCGCGACCGGGGCGAGCACGCGCCACTCCGAGAAGCGCGCGGCGCCGTAGAAGAGGAACAGGATCGCGAACAGCGGGCTGACCAGGTGGTCGACGTAGACGAGCCCGAGCTGGTTGAGCGCGAGGAACAGCGGGCCGCCCGCCAGCCACGCCGCCGGGTGCCTCCGGAAGGCGAGCGCGGCGGCGACGGCCGTGACGATCGCCATCGCGAAGCCGCGGTTCGGCGCGTCGTCCGGGACCAGGAACGCGATCTCCAGCTGCGCCTCCACGAGGAAGGCGGCGGCGATCAGCAGGTCGTTGCGGCGCATGGCGCGAGCACCGTATCGCGCGCGCGAGGGGCCTTCGCCATCCTCCCGGACGATCGCGGGGTCATCCCGGAGGATGACGCCCGGTCATCCCGCGGGCGGCTCAGGATCGTCACGGCGGCCGACGACGCGCGACGCGCGCGCTGGGACCGTCTGCGGCCATGAGGACATGGACCGCGACCACCACCACCGCCGCCCACCCGGAGGCGGTGCTCGACGTGCTCACCGACCCGGAGGCCGCGGCGCGCTGGGCGCCGGTGGCGTTCGACGTCGACGAGCTCGACGGGCGTCGCCTGAAGACCGGCAGCCGCGCCCGCCTGAGCGGGAAGCTCGTCGGCCGGCGCGTCGGGTTCGACGTGGAGGTCCACGAGGCGTCGGGCAGCGGGCTCTCGCTCGCCGCAGACGGTCCCGTGGGGCTCGACGTCGCCTACGAGCTGGCCGCCGTCGACGGCGGCAGCGAGGTGCGCGCGTCCGTGTCCGTCCGCCCGTCCGGCGGCATCGCCGGGCGCCTGCTCGCCGAGGCGACCGGCGCCCTGCTGTCGGCCGGCGCTCTGAACCAGGCCGTCTCGCGTGTCGCTCGCGAGGCGGCGCAAACGTAACGTCGCCCGTAGGTCTCTCGCTTGCGGTGACCGTAGGGCGAAAAGGAGATCATTCCGTTGACCACACTCCTCGATACCGTCGCCGCTCCCGCCGTCGCCGCCGCCGCGCTCACGCGGACGTTCGGCGAGGGCGCCTCCGCGGTGCACGCCCTGCGCGGCGTCTCGCTCGCGCTCCCGCCCGGCCAGTTCACCGCCGTGATGGGCCCGTCGGGCTCCGGCAAGTCGACGCTCATGCACCTGCTGGCCGGGCTGGACATCCCCACCTCGGGCAGCGTCCGCGTCGGCGGCCAGGACATCACGCGCATGCCCGACCGGCAGCTCACCCGGCTGCGCCGCAGGCACATCGGCTTCGTCTTCCAGTCGTTCAACCTGCTGCCGACGCTGTCGGCGCAGGAGAACGTCGTGCTCCCGCTGGCGATCGCCGGCAAGCGGCCGCCGGCCGACGAGGTGGAGGCGCTGATGGCGCGGGTCGGGCTGTCCGACCGCCGGGACCACCGGCCGGCCGAGCTGTCGGGCGGCCAGCAGCAGCGCGTCGCGATCGCCCGCGCGCTGATGACGCGCCCGACGGTGCTGTTCGCCGACGAGCCGACCGGCAACCTCGACTCCGAGGCCGGGGCAGCCGTGCTCGGCCTCCTGCGCGACGCGGTCGACCTCGACGGCCAGACCACGCTGATGGTCACGCACGACGCGCGCGCGGCGGCCACTGCCGACCGCGTGCTCTACCTCGCCGACGGCCGCGTGGTGGCCGACCTCGCCGACCCGACCGAGGCCGACGTGCTGGCCGTGGTGAAGCGATGACCCGGGTCGCGTTGAGAGGGCTGGCCGCGCGGCCGGTCCGGACGGTGCTCAGCACCCTCGCCATCGTCGTGGGGGTCGCGTTCGTGTGCGCGGCGCTGACGCTCACCGACGCCATGCGCGGCGCCACCGGCTCGCTGTCCGGCGCCGCCTACGACGGCACCGACGCCGTCGTCACCGCCCGCACCTCGTTCCAGCCCGGGTCGGGCGGGTTCGGGGAGCGGCCCACCCTCCCGGCCTCGGCGCTCGAGCGCGTCCAGCGCGCTCCGGGCGTTGACGTCGCCGTGGGCGACATCACCGACTCGGCGCCGATCGCCGGCCGCGGCGGGGAGCCCGCCGGGGACGGGCCGTACTTCGGCGTCGGTCTCGACGCGGGCGTGCCCGGCGTCGAGGACCTGACCCCGTTCCGCCTGCGCGACGGCCGCTGGGCCGCCGGGCCGGGCGAGGTCGTGATCGACCAGGCCACGGCCGAGGAGGAGGGCTACGGCCTGGGCTCCTCGGTGCGCGTGAGCACACGCGGCCAGGCGGGGTCGTTCGAGGTCGTCGGCATCGCGACGTTCGCCGACGTCAAGTCGCTCGGCACCGCGTCGGCGGCGATCTTCGACATTCAGGCCGCGCAGACGCTGTTCGGCAAGGAGGGTCGCTACGACCGGATCCTGGTCGCCGGGTCTGCGCAGGCCGCGGCCGCCGCCGCGGGCCGCGATGCGCAGGTGCGCTCGGCGCGGGCGGACGACCGGTTCGACCTGGAGACGCTGGGCACCGTCGTCGACGTGCTGCGCACGATCCTGCTCGCCTTCGCCGGCGTGGCCGTGCTCGTGGGCGCGTTCACGATCGTCAACACGCTCTCCATCGCGGTCGCACAGCGCACGCGCGAGCTCGGGCTGCTGCGGATGATCGGCGCGAGCCGCCGGCAGGTGCGGCGCTCGGTCCTCGCCGAAGCGCTCGTGCTCGGGCTCGGGGCCTCGGTCGTGGGGATCGGCGCGGGCTACCTGCTCGCCGGCGGGCTGGAGGGGCTGTTCTCCGCGATGCAGCTGGACCTGCCGGTCGACGGGATGTCGCTGTCCGCGGGGACCGTGGTCGTGTCCCTGCTCGTCGGCGTCGGCGTGACCGTGCTGGCG
>JBOGYU010000503.1:0-3545 GCA_050696935.1 Solirubrobacteraceae bacterium
GCGCTGCCGGCAGCGGAGCCGGCGCCGCTGCACCGCGACCTGCACGACAAGCAGGTGCTCGTCGACCCGCACGGGGGCGTGGGCCTGCTCGACTTCGACACGCTGGCGACCGGCGACCCCGCCCTGGACGTGGGCAACCTGCTCGCGCACCTCGACCTGCGCGCGCTCCAGGGCCGCTGCACGCCGGACGACGCCGGGCGCGCGGCCGCCGCCTTCCTCGCCGGCTACGAGGCGGGAGCGGACCTCGAGGAGCGGGCGGCGGTCTTCGCCGCGGCGACGCGCGTGAGGCTCGCCTGCGTGTACGCGCTGCGGCCGGCATGGCGCCACCTCGGCGAGGCGCTGCTGCCGGCCGCAGTTCCTGGCGCCTGGCGCCTTGTCGGCATGCCGGGCAGCGGCTAGGATCTTAGTCTCTTCGACTGAGATTTAGGACCCGCATGCAACTGGACCGCTTCACCATCAAGTCCCAGGAGGCGCTGCAGGCGGCCATCCGCCTCGCCGCCGACCGCCGGAACACCGAGACCGCGCCCGGGCACCTGCTGCTCGCGCTGCTCGACCAGGAGGAGGGGATCGTCCGGCCCGTCCTGCGCAAGGTCGGCGCCGAGCCCGGCGCCATCCGCAGCCAGGCCGGCGGTGCGCTCGACCGCCTCCCCACGATCACCGCCGGCGCGCGCGAGCCGAGCACGTCGCGCGAGCTGCTCGACGTGCTGCGCGAGGCCGAGCGCGAGGCCGGCAAGCTCGGCGACGAGTACATCTCCACCGAGCACCTGCTGCTCGCGCTCTCCACGCACGTCGACGGCCTGCCGCCGCACGACGAGATCGCCACCGCCATCGAGCAGGTCCGCGGCCCCCACCGCGTCACCGACCAGAGCCCCGAGGACAAGTACCAGGCCCTGCAGAAGTTCGGCCGCGACCTCACGATGCAGGCCGATGAGGGCAAGCTCGACCCCGTCATCGGCCGCGACGACGAGATCCGCCGCGTCATCCAGGTCCTCTCCCGGCGTACCAAGAACAACCCCGTGCTGATCGGCGAGCCGGGCGTCGGCAAGACCGCGATCGTGGAGGGCCTCGCCCAGCGGATCGTCGACGGCGACGTCCCGGAGTCGCTCCGCGACCGCCGCGTGATCGCGCTCGACATCGGCGCGCTGCTCGCCGGCTCGAAGTACCGCGGCGAGTTCGAGGAGCGCCTGAAGGCGGTGCTGAAGGAGATCGCCGACGCCGAGGGCACCGTGATCCTGTTCATGGACGAGCTGCACACGATCGTCGGCGCCGGCGCGGCCGAGGGCGCCGTCGACGCCGCGAACCTCCTCAAGCCGATGCTCGCCCGCGGCGAGCTGCGCGCGGTCGGGGCGACCACGCTGGACGAGTACAAGAAGCACGTCGAGAAGGACGCGGCGCTCGAGCGGCGGTTCCAGCCGATCGTGGTCGGCGAGCCCAGCGTGGAGGCGACGATCGCGATCCTGCGCGGCCTCAAGGAGCGCTACGAGGCCCACCACGGCGTCACGATCACGGACGCGGCGCTGATCACCGCGGCCGCCCTGAGCCACCGCTACATCGCGGACCGCTTCCTGCCCGACAAGGCGATCGACCTGGTGGACGAGGCCGCCGCCCGCGTCTCCATCGAGACCACCTCGGTCCCGACCGAGATCGACGAGGTCGAGCGGCGCGTCAAGCAGCTCGAGATCGAGCTCGTGGCGGTGGACAAGGACGAGACCGCGGGCGCCCGCAAGGAGGAGATCGAGCGCGAGCTGGCCGAGCTCAAGGAGCAGGCGGCCGGCATGCGCGCCCAGTGGCAGCGCGAGAAGGAGCAGGCCGAGGGCCACGGCGAGGTGCTCAAGCGGCTCGAGCAGGCACGCACGGAGCTCGACCGCGCCGAGCGCGAGCTGGACTACCAGCGGGCCGCCGAGCTGCGCCACGGCGAGATCCCCGAGCTGGAGCGCAGGCTCGCCGAGGCGGCGGAGCGCGGGCCGGCGGAGGAGCCGGCCGTGTACCTGTCCGAGAAGGTCGACGCCGACGAGGTGGCCGAGGTCGTCGCCAAGTGGACGGGCATCCCGGTCACCCGCCTGATGGAGGGCGAGGTCGAGAAGCTCGTGCACATGGAGGAGCGCCTGCACCTCCGCGTGATCGGCCAGGAGGAGGCGGTCCGCGCGGTGTCCGACGCGCTGCGCCGCTCGCGCGCGGGCCTGAGCGACCCCGACCGGCCGATCGGCACGTTCCTGTTCCTCGGCCCCACCGGCGTCGGCAAGACCGAGCTGGCGCGGGCGCTGGCCGAGTTCATGTTCGACTCCCAGGACGCGATGGTCCGGATCGACATGTCCGAGTACATGGAGAAGCACTCGGTCGCCCGGCTGGTTGGCGCGCCCCCCGGTTACATCGGCTACGAGGAGGGCGGCCAGCTCACCGAGGCGGTGCGCCGGCGCCCGTACTCGGTGGTGCTCCTCGACGAGATCGAGAAGGCCCACAACGACGTGTTCAACGTCCTGCTGCAGGTGATGGACGACGGCCGGTTGACCGACGGCCAGGGCCGCACGGTCGGCTTCAAGAACGCGGTCCTGATCATGACCTCGAACATCCCGGGCGGCCGGGCCGGCGCCGAGGCGACGTTCAAGCCCGAGTTCATCAACCGGCTCGACGACATCGTCGAGTTCGAGTCGCTCTCCCGCGAGCAGCTGCGCGAGATCGTCGACCTCCAGGTCACGCGCCTGATCGGCCGGGTGGCGGAGCGCGGCGTGGAGGTCTCGCTCACCGACGCCGCGCGCGACCTGCTCGGCGACATCGGCTACGACCCGACGTACGGCGCCCGCCCGCTCAAGCGGGTGATCTCCAAGCGCCTGGTCGACCCGCTGGCGCTCGGGATCCTGAAGAACGACTTCGCCGCCGGGGATCGCCTGGACGTCGACGCCGGCGACGGGGAGCTGCGCTTCAGCCGCACCCGTGCGACCGCCGAGCAGCCGGCCGTCGTCTAGGGCTCGAGGAAGACGGTGCGGACCGGGAGGTCGATCAGCACCCAGGTGGTACCGGGCGGCGCGGCGTAGTCGCGCCGCCCGTCGACCTGCAGCGTCCAGCGGCCGACGCGGGCGCGGCGGACCGGGATCTGCTTGCGGCGGACGTTGAACTTCCCGCAGTCGCTCCGCGTGCGCTTGACCAGGCGGACGGTCTTGCGGTGCTCGCCGCGGTAGACGTAGTGGCCGAAGATCGGGCCGCCGGCCGTGAACCCGCGGCCCAGGAAGCGGACGCGATCGGAGGGCGCCGCCTTCTTCGGGTGCAGCCGCACGGTCAGCGCGGTGACGCGCGACGCGAGCGAGACGGCGCTGGCCGGGTCGCCCTGGTTTTGGACGGTGAGCGTGAACGGCCGCTCGTCGCGCCGCTGGTAGGGCGCGTCGATCTCGCCCCGGAACTCGCCGATCGAGCCGGTGGGCGCGGTGGCGACGACCACGCCGTCGATCAGCACCTCGACCGTGGACAGCTGGGCGAACCCGTCGCCCTCGACGACGATGTCCTCGAGCTCGCGCGGCTCCTTGCCCGCCGACACGTAGCACGGCTTGATC
>JBOGYU010000504.1:0-3541 GCA_050696935.1 Solirubrobacteraceae bacterium
GGCCGCGCTCGAGCGCCGAGCGCACGACCCGGCGGGAGGAGCGGCGGCGCGTGGCGACGCCGTAGGAGCTGGTGTCCAGGCGCAGCCCCGCGATCACCGCGTAGGCGTGGCCCGGGTTGGTGAAGACGGTGATCCACTGCCCGCGGCCCTTCTCGCCCCAGCGCATGAAGGAGCCCGAGTCGAGCGGGGTCTTCAGCAGGCCGGCGTGGTGCAGCGCGTAGGAGATGGTGCCGGAGCAGTCATAGCCCGAGTCCTCGATCTTCGCGTGCCCGCCGCCGTACCTGTACGGCTTGTCCTGCAGGCGGTTCGCCGCCCAGACGGCCTCCTGCACCTGCGGCGGCGCGTCGGCCGGGGCGGCGGCGGTGCCGTCGGGCAGCAGCTGCGCCTCGACGCCCGGGACCGTCATGTTCTCCGGCGCCGGCGGAGGCGGCGGCGCGTACTGCGACCCGCCGGTGCGCGACTGCGCCGCGGCCGCGGTGGGCAACAACAGGGATGCGAACAGCAACAGGGCGAACGCCCGCAGCGATGACAAGCTCAACAACCTCTTTCGTCGGCCTGCGGGGTTAGCTGACGGGCTGGCGCTGAAAGAGCCTGCGCCTCACGCCACTCCGGACGTGACTCGCCCCAAACAACCTGGGTCCCCCGCCCCCTGGCCTCGTGCCAGAGGTTCGGCTTGGCGCGGCACAGTACTCCATGCCGCCGTTTCGTGTCCAGTCGGTAGTCGGCCGCAGTTTGCGGGAACTTGAGCGCTAGCGTTCCTCCGATGCTTCGACGCGGCGCGGCGGTTCTCCTCCTCCTGCTGCTCGTCGCGGCGGGCTGCGGCGGCGGTGGGGACGACGATCCGGGCTCCGGGCGCGAGCCCCAGCCGGTGCTCGGTCAGGAGGGCGACGAGGAGACGCCCTCCGAGCGCGGGCCGGTGCTCGGCTTCCCGGTGTTCGCCACCAAGAACACCACGCGCGTGGCGGGCGCGGACCCGGTGGCCGACGCGGCCGCGGTGGCGCGCGCGGTGTATCCCGCGCGCACGGACGAGAGCAGCCCGCGCGCGGTGGTGATCGTCGAGCAGGACGACTGGCGCGCCGCGATCTCCGCGAGCCAGCTGATGGCCCGCCCGCTCCAGGCGCCGATCCTGTTCTCGGACGGGGGCGAGCTGCCGGAGGCCAGCGCCGAGGCGCTCGAGGAGCTCGCGCCCTCCGGCGCCGAGGAGGCCGGCGACGCCGAGGTGATCCGGATCGGCGAGGCCGCGGCCCCCGAGAACCGGGCGGTGACGGACGTGGAGGGCTCGAGCCCGGCCTCGCTCGCCCAGGCGATCGACCGGCTCCAGGCGTCCGCTGCGGGAGGCACCGCCGACACCGTGGTCGTCGCCCCCGCCGACAGCCCCGAGTTCGCGATGCCCGCCGCCGGATGGGCCGCCAAGTCCGGCCACCCGGTGCTGTGGACGCTGCGGGACTCGGTGCCGGCGGAGACGCGCGCGGCGATCCGCAGCCACCGGCGCCCGCGGATCTACGTCCTCGGCCCGGAGGAGGCGGTGTCGGACGGCGTGCTGCGCCAGCTCGACCGCCTCGGCCCCGCCCGGCGCATCTCGGGCCCCGACGCGGTCTCGAACGCGCTCGCCTTCGCCCGCTTCGCCGACGACCGGTTCGGCTGGAACGTGGTCGATCCCGGCCACGGGCTCGTGTTCGCCAACGTCACCCGGACGCTGGACGCGCCCGCTGCCGCGCCGCTCTCCGCGACCGGCAAGTACGGCCCGCTGCTGCTCGTCACCGACGCCGCCTCGCTCCCGGGCCAGGTGCAGGAGTACCTGCTCGACATCCAGCCCGGCTACACCGAGGACCCGGTGCGCGGCGTTTACAATCACGGCTGGCTGATGGGCGACGAGACCGCCATCTCGGCGGACGTGCAGTCGCGCATCGACGCCCTCCTGGAGATCCAGCCCGTCGACACCGGAGGCGACTGACCACATGGCCCAAGCCGAGCAGCCCGAGCGCCTGCGCCCGGAGCACCGCGTGTCGGTCGACGACGTCCGCCAGCTGATGGGCGGCTCGACCCCGCACTTCGCGCTCCAGCTGCGCAACCGCATCCAGCGGCTGATCGCCGGGCTGCCGGACGGCGACCCGGCGCGGGCCCTCGGCGAGCAGGAGATCGCGCGCCTGGAGGGCCTCGCCGTCTCCGGCGAGGTGCGCGGCGAGGGCCATCAGGACGGCGAGCGCCCGCTCCCGAGCCTGCAGGGCTGAGGCCGGGAGATCATGCCCAAGCCGCCTCTTCCGCCGGCGCTCGAGGAGTTCCTCGCGCAGCCGAACCCGGCGACCATCGCCACCCTTCAGCCCGACGGGCGCCCGCACACGGCCGCCACCTGGTACCTGTGGAAGGACGGGAACGTGCTCGTGAACATGGACCCGAGCCGCAAGCGTCTCCGTCACCTGCGCACCGACCCGAGGGTCTCGATCACGGTGCTCGGCGGGGACGACTGGTACCGGCACGTGACGCTGCGCGGGCGGGTCGTCGCGATCGACGACGACACCGGGTTCGACGGCATCGACCGGCTGTCGCGCCATTACACGGGCCATCCCTATGCCCAGCGCGACCGGGGGCGGGTGAACGCCTGGATCGAGGTCGAGGCATGGTACGCCTGGCAGCACGGCCGGCCCTGGAACGGGTCGGGCTGAGCTGAGGGGGCGAGTGCCGCCGGGCCGGGCCCTAGCCTGAGCATCATGCTCGAGCGCCCCGCCGGGATCCCCGGCTCGCGGCTGACGGGGCCGTGGCCGGTGGGCCAGTACGCCGCCGCCCTGCGCGACCGCCTGCGCGGGCTCGCGCGCGTGCAGGTGTTCGGCGAGGTGTTCGGCTTCAAGGCGGGGCAGGCCAGGGTGTGGTTCGAGCTGCGCGACGGCTCCGGCGCGCTGCCGTGCTCGATGTGGCGGAAGGAGTTCGACGCCCTCGGCCTCGGCCCGCTCGCCGACGGCGTCCAGGTGGTCGCCGCCGGCGGGTGCGATCTCTACGTCGGCTCGCGCACCGCCTCGCCGTCGTTCTCCTTCGCGGTGACCGGCGTACGGATCGCCGGCGAGGGCGACCTGCTCGCCCAGCTCGAGCGCCTGCGCCGCGCGCTGCACGCCGAGGGGCTGTTCGAGCCCCAGAAGCGCTTGCGCCGCCCCGCCCTGCCGCGCACCATCGGCGTCGTCTGCGGCGAGCACGGCAAGGCGCGCGACGACGTGGTCGCCGGCCTGCGCCGCCGCGGCTGGGGCGGGCGGCTGGTGTGGGCGTTCGCCCCGGTCCAGGACCGCCACGCCGCCCCCGCCGTGACCCGCGCGCTGCAGGACCTCGCGGCCTGCGAGCCGGTCGAGACGATCATCGTCGCCCGCGGCGGCGGCTCGCTCGCCGACCTGTTCGCGTTCTGCGACGAGACGCTGTGCCGCACCGTCGCCCTGCTGCGCGTGCCGGTGATCTCATCAGTCGGCCACCACACGGACCGGACGCTGCTCGACGACGTCGCGGCCGTCGCGTGCTCCACCCCCACGCACGCCGCCGAGGCGGCCGTGCCGGTCGACTG
>JBOGYU010000505.1:0-3540 GCA_050696935.1 Solirubrobacteraceae bacterium
CCGCTGCAAGGCCGCCAGCGCCGCGTCGATCTCGCGGCGCGCCGCCTCGCGTCGCCCGAGCGCCGCGAGCACGGCGGCGAGCTCGAGCCGCACCCGCGCGACCTCGAATCCGGCGTTGCTCGCCGCGTACAGGTCGAGCGCGTCCTCGAACGAGCGGCGCGCGGCAGCGTGATCGCCGGCCGCCGCCGCGACGACGCCCTCGGCGGCGAGCACCGCCGCCCGAAGCGACCCTATCCCGGCCCGCGCGGCGATCCCGCGTAGCTGCCCGACGGCCTCGCGGGCAGCGGCCAGGTCCCCCAGCCGCGCGTGCGCGCGCACGGCGACCTCGAGCCCGGCGCAGCGCTCCACCCTGATCGGGTCGGGGAAGCGCCTCAGGAAGCGCTCGGCAAGCTCCACAGCCTCCTCGGGCCGGCCGCGATCGAGAGCCAGCGCCGCCCGCCCCAGCGCCGACAGCGCGTGTCCCTCGCAGCGAGCGAACAGCTCCTCCGCCTCCGCCAACCGTCCCTGCCGCCTGCGAAGCTCGGCCAGTCGCACCAGCGCGTCGCCGCTCATCGCCGGCCGCGACGCCGCCAGCGCGTCCGCCGCCGCGCTCAGCTCGCTCTCCGCCTCCTCCCAGCGCCCCTCCCACGTCAGCACGCCGCCGTAATGCGTCCTGCAGACACCGAGGAAGAGATCGATCCGGTGCCGCTCGCAGAACTCGCCGACACGCACGCACCACTGGGCGGCCCGCTCGAAGTCGCGCACCCGCTCGCAGGCGGTGATCAAGTAGCAGCACGCCCAGCTGACGCAGGACAAGATCGTCGCCTCGCCCGACAGCGCCGCCGCCGTTGCCTCATCCAGCCGCCGCATCCCCTCATCGAGGTCTCCCTCTGTCACCAGCGCTCGGCCCTCCAGCCCAAGCCCGAGCATCTCAAGCTCCGCAACGCCAAACCGCCGCCCGAGGTCGGCCGCCCGCGCACCGAGCAGACGCGCCGCCGCCGTGTCCTCGTCCACGCTGAGGCCGACCGAGCCCTCGTGAAACGCAAGCCAGCCGTGATCGGCCCCGGGATCGAGCCCGTCCAGGAGGCGGTGCGCGCGCTGCAGCCAACCACGGGCGACGGCGGCCTGGCCGCGAAACGCGACACAATCGGTCGCCGACCACGACGCGACCCGCGCCGCCGAGCGGTCATCCCGCCGCGCCCGGTAACCGCGATAGGCCCGCTCTCGGGCGTCGAACGTCAGCGCGTCGTCGTCGAGACAGAACCCCGCCCAGCCCAGGCCCTCTAGCGCCTCGGGCGTTTCCCCCGCCACCAGGGACGCCTCGAAGCAACTCCGGGCGTCCGCCCAACGGCCCTCGCCCAGCGCAACCCACCCAGCCTCCAGCGGATCGGCGACGGTGCCCTTCTCGGCCATCCCCCGCCAGTCTGCCACGGTCACCGATCCTCAGCCGCAAAGCAACTCCCCGGAATCCTGGTTCGCGCAACACACTCCGCCGATGCGCCGCGCGCCCTTCGCGTTCGGCGGATTGCGATAGCGCCGGCGCACCCCGCGCCGGCGGCTCTTCTGGACGATCCGCGAGAGCATCGGCGGCTTTGGCGCCTGCTCCCGCAATCGTCGGCGAAACGCGGGCGGCAGCGGACGGGCGACGCAGACGCCTCCCGTCCGACGCGAGAGCCGAGCGTCACTCGTGTGGCGTGCTCGCTTTCGGTCCGCAGGGAGCGTCCAGGGGCCGGCCGCTGGGATTCTCTCCCACCGGCCACCGGGTTCGCCAAAGCGCGGGTTACCGAGCCGGTTCCACGCCCGTGTGCGAGGGATGCGAGAGTTTCCTTTCGTGACGGTGAGAGCCGCCCCGGAGGAGGCGATCGAGCGTGGCCGTGAGGCCTTGGCCCGTGGCGGCTGGGACGAGGCTCGGGCCTACTTCGAGCAGGCGCTGGAGCGCTTGGACTCGGCCGAGGCGTGGGATGGGCTGTCGTGGGCCTGTTGGTGGCTCGAGGACGGGGCGGCGACGATGGAGGCGCGGGAGCACGCCTATCGCCTCTACAAGGACGCCGGCGATCGCCGTGGCGCGGCTCGCATGGCGATCTGGCTCGCCAGCGACCATCTCGACTTCCGCGGTGAGGAGGCCGTGGCGCAGGGGTGGTTCGGCCGCGCAAACCGGATCCTAGATGACCTCAGCCCGGCCCCCGAGCACGGCTGGCTCGCGGCCTTCGAGGCTGAGTTGGCTCTTGCCGCAGGCGACACGGCGACCGCGGTGCGTCTTGGATCGCGGGCGCGGGAGCTGGGCCGCGAGCTCGGGATCACCGATCTCGAGATGCTCGGGCTGGCCACCGAGGGTCTCGGGCTGGTTACAGAGGGTGAGGTCGCCGATGGCATGCGTCGCCTCGACGAGGCCACGGCAGCGGCCCTCGGCGGAGAGTACGACGAGCTCCATGGCGTCTGCTGGACCTGCTGCTATCTGATCTACGGCTGCGAGCGGGTTCGCGACTACGACCGCGCCGCCCAGTGGTGCCGGAAGGTCGAGGAGTTCACCGAGCGCATGCGCGTGCAGTTCGTGAACGGCGTCTGCCGTGCCCACTACGCCGCCGTGCTTACCTGGCACGGGAGCTGGGATGAGGCAGATGAGCTGCTCTCGAAGGCGACCAGCGACCTCGCCGCCGCTCGGCCGGCCTGGGCGCCCGAGGGCATCGTGCGGCTCGCCGATCTACGCCGCCGGCAAGGCCGGTTCGACGAGGCCGAGCAGCTCTTTGCAGAGGCTGAGACCCATCCCCTGGGCACGGTCGGCATCGCCGAACTGGCCCTGGATCGCGGCGATCCCGAGGCCGCCATTCCGCTGGCCGAGCGAATGCTGCGACAGCTGCCGCCCGAGAACAGGACCCAACGCGCCGCCGCGCTGGAGCTCGCGGTCAGAGCGAAGGCAGCCACCGGTGACGTCGATGGAGCGCGCATCCACCTCGAAGAGCTCCGCTCGGTCGCAGAGGCCGTGCCGACGAGCCCACTGCGCGCCGCCGCGTCATTCTGCGAGGGCGTCGTGGCGGCGGCCGCCGGAGACCACGACTCGGCAGCAGTTGCGCTCGAGGACGCGGTCAGCGTGTTCGCGACCAGCGACGCGCCGTTCGAGCTCGGGCGCGCCCGCATCGAGCTGGCCCGCGCGCTCGGTGAGCTGGGCCGCACGAAGCCCGCGAGGCGGGAGGCCGCCGCCGCGCTTGAGATCCTCGAGCGCACGGGAGCGAGCACCCTGCGCGAGCGGGCTCAGGAGGTGCTCGACGGTCTCGACGGCAGCGGGCAGAGCAAGGGCCCCCTCACCCGCCGGGAGCTGGAGGTCCTGGGCCTGATCGCAGAGGGCATGCGCGATCGGGAGATCGCAGCCGCGTTGACCCTAAGCGAGCACACGGTCCACCGTCACGTGTCGAACATCTACGCCAAGCTCGGCTGCTCGACCCGAGCCGCGGCGGTCGCGAAGGCCGGCGAGCTGAAGCTGCTCTGAGCTCTCGATGGCACTTAGAGGCCACTTAGAGGCCATCTTCGGCGTGACCGAAGATGGCCTGCGTAGGCGAAGTCAGG
>JBOGYU010000506.1:0-3536 GCA_050696935.1 Solirubrobacteraceae bacterium
GTCGCGGTGAGCGTGCCGAGGGCTATCTCGGTGGCGGCCGAATCAGCCGCCTGCCAGGCGGCGGCCTGGCGGGCCTGCGCGTCGGCGATGTCGCGCTCGGCCTGGTCGATCCGCTGCTGCGCCTCGCGCGCCAGCTCGATCGCGCGCTCGGCCTCGTCCTGCGCCTCCTCGAGCGCGTCGCCGTAGGCGCGCGCGGCTCGCTCGGCGGTGCCGAGCGCCTGCACCGCGGCGTCGGCGCTCGAGCCGCCGGTCATGCACGAGCCGGCGTAGCTTACGCTCGCCGGGCCCTGCCAGGAGGCCATCGTGCCCGGCATCCCGCGCAGCTCGCCGCTGATCCCCGACAGCGTGCCCGCGACGGTGCCGAGCTGCGAGGCGGCGGACCGCAGGCCGCCCGGCTCGCCCTCGGGGACGGTGATCCCGGCGAAGGAGCTCATGGGATCGCGTTGGCGTCGGTGCCCGCGTAGGCGCCGCCGGCGGCGTGGAGGTTGGCCGCGAGGCCGCCGACGGAGTCGGCCAGTAGGCCGAGCGAGGCCGACCAGGCGGCACAGCAGTCGGCGATCGCCGCGGCCGCGCCGGGCTCACCGGCGGCGCCTGCGGCTGCGTCGCCCGCGGCCTCCAGCGTGCCGGTCAGCGAGGCGACCTCGCCTGCGAGGGCCGCCTGCCTGCCGCCCGCTGCACGAAGCTGTCCCGGTTCTACCTCGATCCGTGGCATCGTGTCCTGGAGCCGATCCGCCTGGCGTCCACCTCACATATACCGCGTGCGCGCGCGGGGCACACCCGTTTCGGGGCTCAGACCTCCACGACGACGGGCAACACCATCGGTCGGCGCCGCAGGCGATCGTAGATGAAAGCGGCGATGTCGTCATGCAGGAACGACTCGAGCACCTCGATCTCCGTGATGCGCTGCTCGGCGGCGCGGTCGAGAGAGTCCTCGACGGCGTTGCGCATCTCCTCCACGATCGCGCTGTTCTCCTCCAGGAACGGGACGCCGCGCGCGAGCACCTCGGGCGGCGCGACGGAGGAGCCGTCCTGCTCGGAGACCGTGGCGACGATGATGAAGATGCCGTCGGCGGACAGCATGCGGCGGTCGCGCAGCGCCACGTCGGCGACGTCGCCGATGTCGACGCCGTCGACGAAGACCAGGCCGGCCGTCTGGCGCTCCCCCAGGCGCGCGCCACGGGCGTCGATCTCCAGGGGGGTGCCGTTCTCGGTGCGGAAGATGCACTCCGGGTCGACCCCCACGGCCTCCGCCAGCTGGGAGTGGATCAGCATCCGCTTGAAGTCGCCGTGCACGGGCAGCACGTTGCGCGGGCGGGTGAGGTTGAGCATCATCTTGACCTCCTCCGCGTAACCGTGGCCGGAGGCGTGGATCGGCTCGTCGCGGGCGGTCACCACGTCGCAGCCGATGTGGTAGAGGCGGTCGATGGTCTCGTTGACCGCGCGCTCGTTGCCGGGGATGGGCGTGGCGGAGAACACGACCGTGTCCCCCATGCGCAGCTCCACGGCGGGGTGGTCGCGGTAGGCCATCCGGCGCAGGGCGCTCAGCGGCTCGCCCTGGGATCCCGTGGAGACGATCACGACCTTCTCGTCGGGGAAGTGCTCGAGCTCGCGCGGGCCGATCAGCTGGCCCTCGGCGATCGCGATGTGCCCGAGCGAGCGGCCGATGTTGACGTTCTTGCGCATCGAGCGGCCGATCAGCGCGACCTTGCGGTCGTGCGCGGCGGCCGCGTCGACCACCTGCTGGACGCGATGGATGTTCGAGGCGAAGCACGTGACCACGATCCGGCCGGGGCAGTGGGAGAACAGCCGCTCGAGCTGCGGGCCGACGATCGACTCGCTGGTGGAGATGCCGGGCCGGTCGGCGTTCGTGGAGTCGCCGCACAGCAGCAGCAGCCCCTCGCGGCCGAGCTCCGCCAGGCGCGCCATGTCGGCCGGGGCGCCGCCGACCGGCGTCTGGTCGAACTTGTAGTCGCCGGTCACGAGGATCGTGCCGAGCTCGCACGTGAGCGCAACGCCGGCGGCGTCGGGGATCGAGTGCGTGAGGTGCACGAGCTCGAGCGCGAACGGGCCGGCCTCGGCCGCCTGGCCGATCGGCAGCACGTCGAGGTTGACGTCGCGCAGCTTGTGCTCGTCGAGCTTGGAGCGGGCCATCGCGACCGTCAGCTGGCCGCCGTAGACGACCGGGACGCTGTGCTGGCCCAGCTCCCGCAGCACCCAGGGGAGCGCGCCGAGGTGGTCCTCGTGGCCGTGCGTGATCACGATCGCCTCGATGTCGTCCACGCGCTCGCGCAGGTACGTGAAGTCGGGCAGCACGAGGTCGATGCCCATCATCTCGGCGGTCGGGAAGCGCAGCCCGCAGTCGACGACCACGATCCGGTCGTCGTACTCGACGACCGTGAGGTTCTTGCCGATCTCGCCGACGCCCCCGAGCGGGAGGACGCGCAGCTTCCCGCTCACCCGGCAGGGACCCCGGTGAGGAGACTGTGGCGCTCGAGCGTCGCGCGTACGAGCGCGAGCTCGTCGTCGTCGGCCTCCACGAGCGGGAGGCGGAGCCCGCCCACGTCGTGGCCGAGCAGGTTCAGCGCGGCCTTGACGGGGATCGGGCTCGACGTGCAGAACATCGCGGCGAAGACGTCCTGGAGCGAGGCGTGGATCTCGGCCCGGCGGTCCGGCTCGTCGAACATCCGGCGCATCTCGGTGCCGACGACGTGGCTGGAGACGCAGATGCCCCCGGCGCAGCCGAGGTCCAGCGCGCGGGCGAGGTCGTCGTCGTTGCCCGTCACCACGGTCATGCCGTCGATCGGCCCGAGATCGCGCAAGTTGGACTGCTTGACCGCCTCGATGCCGTCGATCTGGGCGAGCTCCGCCAGCAGCTCGCGGTCGATGTTGATCGTGGTCCGGCTCGGGATGTTGTAGATGACCAACGGGGTGCCGGCGGCGGCCCGGGCGACCTCCTCGTAGTGGCGGAGGATGCCGCGCCGGTTGGGGCGGTTGTAGTAGCCGGTGACCGAGAGCAGCGCGTGCGCGCCCGCGCCGGCCATGCGCTCGGCCAGCTGCGTCGCGTGATGCGTGTCGTTGGAGCCGGCGCCGGCGAGGATGGCGGCGTGGTCGCCCAGCTCGCCCACCATCACACTCACCAGCGAGACCATCTCGTCGTCCGCGAGGGTCGGCGACTCGCCCGTGGTGCCGCACACCACGAGGCCGTCGGAGCCGTTGGCGAGCAGGTGCCGGCCGAGCGCAACCGCCCCCTCCTCGTTCACGCGCCCGTCCGCGCGGAAGGGGGTGACCATGGCCGTGAGGAGCCCTTCGTAGGGGCGCATGGCCTCAGTCTGGCACGTCAGCCGGCGAGCGGATCTCCCGAGGAGAGGTTCGGCGGCGTGTAGTCGGCCTTGTTGCGGTCTTCCTGCTCGGGCGCCGCCGGATCCGGGACGGGCGCGCCGGCGCCGGGCACCGAGGGCGGCGCCGCGGACTGGCCCTGCACCGGGTCGCCGTGCGGGGGCGTCGAGGTCTCGGGCGGCGGTGGGGAGGCCGCGGGC
>JBOGYU010000507.1:0-3532 GCA_050696935.1 Solirubrobacteraceae bacterium
GGCGTGGCCGGGGGCGGCGGGGGCGCGACGCGCCGGGTCGTCGCCGTCGGCGCGGCGGCCGAGCCCAGGGCGCGCTCGAGCTCGGCGACCATCTCGGTCGCGCTCCCCCAGCGCTCGCCGGGCTCCTTGGCCATGCCGCGATCGAGCACGCGGTCGACGGAGCCGGGCAGCTCCGGGTCGCGCTCGGAGGCCGGCGGCGGGGTGTCCTCGACGTGGGCGCGGGCCTGAGCCGCGAAGTGCTCGGCCTGGAAGGGGCGCGTCCCGGTCAGCAGCTCGAAGGCGACGACGGCGAGCGCGTAGCGGTCGGACGCCGCCGTGGCCGGCTCGCCGACTGCCTGCTCCGGCGAGATGTAGGCGGCGGTGCCGAGCACCTGGCCGGTGGCCGTCAGCTGGTCCTCGAACGCCACGCGCGCGATCCCGAAGTCGGCGATCGCGAGCCGGTCGCGGTCGTCGAGCAGCAGGTTGCCGGGCTTGACGTCGCGGTGCACGACCCCGGCGGCGTGCGCGGCGTCGAGCGCTCCGGCGGCCTCGCGCAGCCAGCGCAGCGCGGTGTCGTCGGCGAAGTGGCGGCCCGCCTTCAGGCGCTCGCCGACGGTCCCGCCGCGCATCAGCTCCATCACCATGAACACGCGCCCGTCGTGCTCGCCGACGTCGTAGATCGTCACCACGTACGGGTGCGAGGAGAGGCCCGCCGCGGCGCGCGCCTCGCGCTGGAAGCGCTTGCGGGCGCGGTCGTCCTCGGACAGGTGCGAGGCGAGCACCTTGACCGCGACCGGGCGGCCGAGCAGCTCGTCGTGCGCCTCCCAGACGGAGGCCATCCCGCCGTTGGCAATGTGGCGCACGACGCGATAGCGGTCGGGCAGGGAGATACGAGCCGCGCTGACCGGTGGCACCCATAGACCGTACCCAACCGGTGTGGCCGCTATGCTTCCCGCCGCTATGGCCCGTATCTGTCACTCCTGCGGCAAGCGCCCAGCCTTCGGCCAGAGCCGCTCGCACTCGATGGTCGCCACCAAGCGGCGGTTCGACGCGAACCTGCAGAAGGTGCGGATCTCCGTGCGCGGCGCCCCCAAGCGCGTGTACGTCTGCACGCGCTGCCTGAAGGCCGGCAAGGTCATCAAGGCCTAGGCGCCCGGCGGCACCAGCCCCGTGGCCGATCCGAGCCTCGTCCGTTTCCGTTCCGTCGTGGAGAGCGCGCTGGCGGAGCTCGAGTCGCGCCGCCAGGAGGTCAACGACCTCAACGTCTTCCCGGTCGCCGACGGCGACACCGGCGACAACATGGCGCTGACGCTGCACGCCGTGCTGGACGAGCTCGACCGGCTCTCGGCGCAGGGCGATATCGACGACATCGGGCGTGACGAGCTCGTCGACTCTGTCGCCCGTGCGGCGCTGCTCGGCGCCCGCGGCAACTCCGGCGTGATCCTCTCCCAGCTCATCCGCGGCGCCGCCGAGGAGCTGATCTCGCGGCCGGGCGAGCTGGTCGACCCGGTGCTGATCGCCGCCGCGATGACGCGCGCCGCCGACCGCGCCTACGGGTCGGTGCGCGAGCCCGCGGAGGGCACGATCCTCACGGTGGTGCGGGAGATGGCCGCCAGCGTGGCATCGGAGATCGCGCACATGGACCAGCCGCGCCTGCGGGATCGAGTCGACGACGACCGGCAGAACGGGCTGATCGCCGGCGTGCTCGAGCCGGCGCTGCGGTCGGGCGAGCTGTCGGTCGCGCGCGGGCCGGAGCTGCTGCCGGTGCTGCGGGAGGCCGGCGTGGTCGACGCCGGCGGCTACGGATTGACGGTGATGCTCGCCGGCGTGATCGCGGCCCTGCGCGGCACGGCGCCGCCCGAGCTCGCGCACCACGCCCCCGCGCGGGTCACGCACCCGCAGCACGAGTCGACCACCTTCCGCTACTGCACGAACTTCGCCGTCACCGGCGTCGGGCTGGATCCGGACGCGTGGAACGAGACGCTGGAGCGGATTGGGGACTCCGTGCTGGTCGTCGGCGACAGCCACACTTTGAAGGTTCACCTGCACACGGACGAGCCCGAGCGCGCGACCGCCGTGTTCGCCGGCGCCGGGGAGCTGTCGCACCTCGACGTGGCGGACATGACCGAGCAGGTGCAGGAGCGCACGGAGCGGCTCGGCGAGGCCGTGCAGGCGTGCGGCGTGCTGGCGGTGGTCTCCGGGTCGGGCATGCGGGAGCTGTTCGAGGGGCTCGGGGCGGTGGCGTTGGACGGAGGCGACACCTTGAACCCGTCCACGTACGAGCTGCTGGCGGGTATCCACGACGTCCCGGCCGAGGGCGTGGTCGTGCTCCCGAACTCGCCCAACGTAGTGATGGCGGCCGAGCGCGCCGCCGAGCTGGCCGAGAAGACCGTCTATGTGGTGCCGTCGCGCTCGATGCAGGCGGGCCTCGCCGCCGCCGTGGCGCTCGACGCCGGGCGCGGCGTGCGGGAGAACGCGAAGGCGATGCGCGCGGCGCTCGAGCACGTGCGCACGGGCGCGGTGACCGGCGCGGCCCGCGACGACGCGGAGGGCCGCTTCCGCCGCGGCGAGGCGGTCGGGTTCGTGGACGAGCGGCTCGTGGCCTGGGGGGAGCCGGGGCACACGCTCGAGGCCGTGCTGGGCGAGCTGGGCCGCGAGGCGGAGCTCCTGACCCTGATCGAGGGCGACGGCGCCCCGATCGACGGCGCCGCGGTCGCCGCGCTGGCGCCGGGCGGGGTCGACGTGGAGTACTCGCGTGGCGACCAGCCGGCGTACTGGTGGCTGATCTCCGCGGAGTGAGTTCGCAGGCTCGGCGAACGGCGGGCATGTAGGGCGGCGGGTCCGGGTGCCGCGGCGGCCCGCGATCATCGAGCGTCGAATTTGTCGGCCTGAGCCCGATGAACTCGACAGTCGGCGCGCGGGAGGCGACGAACGGACCGAACGCTGACCGCTCGCGACTCGCCGCGGCACCCGGACCCATCTCCGTACAAGCCCGAAGTTCGAGCTCCCGACCGGCCAGCAGATCATGATTCGCTCGTGCCCCCGACCGCCTTCGCCAGCTCCGAGCCGCTGGACGTACGTGCCGCGCCGCTCCGCTATCCGAGACCCTCGCGGCTGGCCGCGCCGCTGAAGGTCGCGCCGCCGAAGGCGGCGGCCGCGGCCGAGCGGCTGGGGCTGGTGACCGTGGGCGCGCTGCTCGAGCACCTGCCGAGCGACCGGCGGGCGGCCCGGACCGTCGCCGCGCTGGCGATCGAGGAGACCGCGACGGTGGTGGTCGAGGTGCGCGCGATCTCGAGCCGGACGGTGCGGCGGCGGGGCATGAAGCCGCTCGTGGAGGCGACGGTGGGGGACGGGACCGGCACGATGAAGGCGACGTTCTTCAACCAGCCGTGGCTCGAGCGCAGGTACCGCCCCGGGACGCGCCTGATGCTGACCGGCAAGTACCAGGGCCGGCGGGGGTTCCGGGTGCAGGCGCACGCGCCGACCGGCGAGGCGGTGGCCGCCGACGGGTGGGAGCGGGTGCAGGAGCCGGGGCCGGGCGGCGGCCCCGAGG
>JBOGYU010000508.1:0-3514 GCA_050696935.1 Solirubrobacteraceae bacterium
CCCCCGGACCGCTCTACGCGGCCCGCGCGGCGGCGTCCTCGCCCCGCGGCTCCTCGCCCTCGGGCGGCTTGGCGCCCTCGCGGGCCCACGGCTCGTCGAACTCGACCCGCCACTTGCCGTCCTCGGTCTGCATCAGCGCCAGGCGGGCGCGGAAGGAGCGGCCGGAGCGGCCCTTGAATCCCGTGACGGGCTTCTCGGTGCGTCCGCGGGCGATCAGCTCGCGCGCCACCGCCGCGGGCAGCATCTTGCCCGCCTTGGACTTCCAGACCACGAAGCCGCACCCCGGGTCCTCGCGCGACCAGCAGGAGAACCCCTTGCGGTTCTCCACGATGTCGCGCCCGCAGACCGGGCACGGGCCGAGGTTCGCGCGCGGGATGCGCACCGACTTGAGCTTGGAGTCCAGCTCCGACACGGTCTCCCCGGCGAACGCCGCGATGTCGCGCATGAAGCGCTCGCGCGACTCCTCGCCCTCCTCGATCCGCCCGAGCCGGTGCTCCCAGTCGCCGGTCATCGACGGCGAGGTCAGGGCGTGCTCGCCCAGCAGCCGGACCACGTTGAGGCCCTTCTCGGTGCACACGAGCGAACGGCCTTCGCGCTCGAGGTAGCCGACGTCGATCAGCCGCTCGATGATCGAGGCGCGGGTGGCGGGCGTCCCGATCCCCGAGTCCTTCATCGCCTCGCGCAGCTCGTCGTCGTCCACCAGCTTGCCGGCGGTCTCCATCGCCCCCAGGAGGGACGCGTCGGAGTAGCGGCGCGGCGGCTTGGTCTCCTTCTCGGCGGAGGCCACGTCGAGCGTCCGCACGTCCTCGCCCTGCTCCAGCTTGGGGAGCTGCTGCTCGGCGCCCTCGTCGTCGTCCGCGCCCGAGCGGTCCTCGAGCCCCTCGCCGTACACGCCGCGCCAGCCGGCCACCACGAGCAGCCGGCCGCGGGTGCGGAAGACGTGCTCGGCGACGGTGGTCTCCAGGCGGGTGTTCTCGAACACCGCGTCCGGGTGGAAGACGGCCAGGAAGCGGCGGGCGACGAGGTCGTAGACCCGGCGGTCGTCGTCGCTCATCCTGTCGATCCGGTGGTCGGCCTTCGTCGGGATGATCGCGTGGTGGTCGGTGACCTTGGCGTCGTTGACCACGCGGCTGAGCGGGAGCAGGTCCAGCCCGGTCACGTACGCGGCGGCGCGCGCGTAGTCGCGGTGCTTGCCGACCAGCGCGGCGGTGGGCTTGAGCTCGCCGACCATGTCGCCGGGCAGGAAGCGCGAGTTCGTGCGCGGGTAGGTGAGCGCCTTGTGCTCCTCGTAGAGCCGCTGGGCCGCCGCCAGGGTGCGCCGGGCGGAGAAGCCGAAGCGCGTGTTGGCGTCCCGCTGCAACGAGGTGAGGTCGTACAGGAGCGGCGCGCGCTCCTTCTTGGTCGACCTGTCGAGCTTGGTGATCTCGCCGGGCCGGTCGCGGACCGCGGCGACGACCGCCGCCGCCTCCTCCGCCGTCTTCACCCGCGGGTTGGCGCCCGCGTGGTAGCGGCCGTCGTAGCGGCGCCCCGCCTCGCCGGCGACCGGCTCGAAGGACGCGTCGACCACCCAGTACGGCTCGGGCTCGAATGCGCGGATCTCCTCCTCGCGGCGGGCCACGATCGCCAGCGTCGGGGTCTGCACCCGGCCCAGCGACACGGTGCCGTCGAACGAGGAGCGCAGCCGGATCGTCGCCGCCCGCGTGGCGTTCATGCCCACGATCCAGTCGGCCTCCGAGCGCGAGCGGGCGGCCTGCTCGAGCCGCGCCAGCTCGGAGGCGGGACGCAGCGCCCCGAACGCCTGCTTGATCGCCGCGGCGGTCATGGAGGACAGCCACAGGCGCTCCACCGGCTTCTTCGCGCCCGCCTTCTGGTAGGTCCAGGCGAAGATCAGCTCGCCCTCCCGGCCGGCGTCGCACGCGTTCACGACGCCGTCGACGTCGTCGCGCTTGAGCATCCGGGAGATCACCGACATCTGCTTGCGCGAGCGCTCGTCGCGCACCACGAGCTTGAAGCGCTCAGGCACGATCGGCAGGTCGGCCATCCGCCACTTCTTGAACTTCGGGTCGTACTCGTCCGGCTCCGCGAGCTGCACGAGGTGTCCGACCGCCCAGGTGACCACGTGCGAGTCGGACTCCAGGTAGCCCTCGTGCTTGGAGAACGCGCCCGGGAGCGCCCGCGTGAGGTCGCGCCCGACGGACGGCTTCTCGGCGATGACGAGGGTCTTGGCCATGAGCTTGCGCAGGGTAGCTCAGCCGCCGCAGGGACCCGTGGAGACACGTCCCCGGGCGCCGGACAGCTCCCCGCGCACGATCGCGTTCGGGACCCCGTAGCCGCCGCGCGGCCCGCTGGTCGTCGCGGCGAAGATCGTGGTCACGACCCGGCCCTGCCCGTCGACCATCGGCCCGCCCGAGTTGCCCGAGCGCACCGCGCCGCGCAGCGAGACGATCTCGCGCCGCACCGGCCCGCGCCCGTAGGCGTCCAGCGTGACCACCTCGCGCGTCTGGCCGAGCCGTCCGGCGCGCACGTCGTACGGCCCGTTCAGCGGGAAGCCGAGGATCGCCGCCGACCTGCCCACGCCCGGATCGGCCGCCAGCGGGAGCGCGGGCGCGTCCAGCCCCCGCACCCGCAGCACCGCGAGATCGTTGCGCGGATCGAAGGCGATCGCCCGCGCCGGCAGGCCCGGCTCGGCGCCGCCCGGCAGCACCCGCGTGTCGTCCTGCCCGGCCACCACGTGCGCGTTCGTGACCACGACCCCCGCGCCCGCCACCCAGCCCGAGCCCTCCACGCCCACCCCGCACGCCGTCCCCAGCACCTTCACCACGCTGCGGCGTGCGGCCTCCACCTGCGGGTCGCGGGCGATCGAGCCGCGCGGCGCCGGCACCCGCGCCTGCGGGCCGTCGATCCGTGGGAAGGGGTCGAGCCCCGCCAGCGTGTTGAGCAGCGGCCCGGTCGGCGGCAGCACGGCGTTGAGCTGGCGCAGGATCGAGGAGCGCTGGACGTCGCGCCGCACGTCCGGTCCCGCCCGCAGCGCGATCGCGCCCAGCACCCACGCCACCAGCAGCCCCAGGCACGCGGTCAGCGCCGCGCCCAGCACGCCGTCGACGGCCGAGAAGGCCGGCGAGGAGAAGCGCGCGCGCAATCGCGAGCCCAGCCCCTCAAATCCGGCGGCGAAGATGCCGCCGGCCACGAGCGCGCCGACCAGCGCGAACGCCGGCGCCCAGACCGACTCGCGGCCGTCCGAGAGCACCAGCGGCGCCAGCCGGGTGCCCAGCCACGCGCCCGCGGCGAAGCCCACCAGCGCGAGCGCGCCCGCCACGAATCCCTGCGCCCAGCCGAACAGGGCGAGCAGGACCACCGCACCGAGGATCACCCAATCGATTCCGGTCACCGGGCGCCCGAGCCTACCCGCAGGCTCCTACCCTGGGGATCGCTCGATGACCGCGTCTCGCCCCATGCCCGCATCACGGCCCCGGCGGCGGCGCGGCCGGCTCGTCCCCGTCGCCCTGCTCGCGGC
>JBOGYU010000509.1:0-3503 GCA_050696935.1 Solirubrobacteraceae bacterium
CTTGGAGGCCGCGCTGGAGCGCGGCGCGCTGGACGAGGCGTGCTTGTCCGCAGCCGAGGCGGTGGAGGGCGCCGGCGCGGCGTTCGTGGCCGCGCCGGTCGGCGCTCTTCCGGCGGCCGTGCGGCACGTCGTCGCCGCCGCGCCGTCCGACTGCGTGGTGTCGGACGTCGGCTCGACCAAGCGGTCGGTGGTGGCGGCCGTGGACGACCCGCGGTTCATCGGCGGTCACCCGCTGGCCGGTGCCGAGACGGCGGGCGTCGAGCACGCGCGTGCCGACCTGTTCGACGGCGCCACCTGGTACCTGACGCCGACCGCCCGCACCACGGGCATGCTCTATGAGCGCCTGCACCGCCTGCTCGCCGACCTGGGCGCGCGCCCGGCGGCGCTCGACGCTGAGACGCACGACGCGCTGCTCGCCTCCGTCTCGCACCTGCCGCACGTGCTTGCAAACGTGCTGGTCGCGCGCGCGGCGCGGGTGCTCTCGGAGGAGGGGGAGCGGCTCCCGGCGACCGGCCCGTCGTTCCGTGACGCCACGCGCGTCGCGGGCGCCAACACCGCGATCTGGCGGGACATCTACCTCGCCAACGCCGACGCGCTGGTCGACGCCATCGACGACACGGTGCGCCGGCTGGGCGAGGTGCGCGCCGCGCTGGCGGCGCATGACGGCGAGGCGGTCGCGAGCTGGAACGAGGGCGCGCGCGAGGAGCGCCGGCGGCTGCTGGAGGCCGACCTCGCGGGCGGCGAGGCGCACGAGCTGCGGGTGGCGGTCCCGAACCGGCCGGGCGTGGTCGCTGAGGTCGCGCTCGCGCTCGGGCGGGCCGGCGTCAACATCCTGGACATGGCGCTGTACCCGACCGCGGACCTCTCCTCGGGCACGATCGCCCTGTGGGTCGCGCGGGTGGACGAGGCGCAGGCGCTCGTGGAGGGGCTCGGGCTCACGGTGGCGCGGCCGTGAGGTTCGCGCCCTCCGGGCCGCTGCGGGGGACGCTGCAGGCGCCGCCGGACAAGTCGGTCTCGCACCGGGCGGCGCTGCTGGCCGCCATGAGCGACGAGCCGGTGCGGATCACCGGCTACCTCGACGCGGAGGACACCCGGGCGACGCTCGCGGCCGTGCAGTCGCTGGGGGCGCTGGTGGAGCGCCGGGAGGACGGGCTGGTCGTGCGCGGCGCTGGCCTGCGGGCGGCCGCGCCGGTCACGGGCTGGATCGACGTCGGCAACGCCGGCACGCTGATGCGCCTGCTGCCGGGCTGGCTCGCCGGGCAGGAGGGCCAGCGGTGGACGATCGACGGCGACGCGTCGATCCGCCGGCGCCCGGTCGACCGGGTGGCCGAGCCACTGGAGCGCATGGGCGCGCGGATCGACGCCACGGACGGGCGCTTCCCACCGTTCGCGGTCGCCGGCACGGCCCTGCAGGGGATCGAGTACGAGCTGCCCGTCGCGTCCGCGCAGGTGAAGTCGTGCGTGCTGCTGGCGGGGCTGCTCGCCGCCGGCTCGACCACGGTGGTGGAGCCCCAGCCGAGCCGCGACCACACCGAGCGCATGCTGGCGGCCGCGGGCGTCCAGCTCGAGCGGGCCGGGGCGCGCGTGACGGTGGCGTGCCAGGACGAGCTCGAGCTCGGCGCGCTGCACGTGCCCGGCGACCCCTCGTCGGCCGCCTTCCACGCCGCCGCGGCGGTGCTCGTGCCCGGCTCGCGGATCGTCCTCGCCGGGATGGCCGCGAACTGGACGCGCACCGGCTTCTTCCGGATCCTGCGGCGGATGGGAGGCGTCGTCGTCGGGCCGCTGGAGGAGCGCGTCCTCGACGGCGTGCCGGCAGAGGAGCCGGTGTGCGAGCTCGACGTCGCGCACGGGCCGTTGGCGGGCACCGTGGTCGAGGCCGGCGAGGTGCCCCTCGCGATCGACGAGCTGCCGCTGGTCGCGCTCCTGGGCTGCTTCGCCGAAGGGGAGACCGTCGTGGGCGGCGCAGGCGAGCTGCGCCTGAAGGAGTCCGACCGGATCGCCACCGTGGTCGAGGGCCTGCGCGCGCTGGGCGCCCGGATCGAGGCGACCGAGGACGGGTTCGCGGTGACCGGCACGGGCGGCCTGCGCGGGGGCGGGCTGCAGGCGCACGGGGACCACCGGCTGGCGATGCTCGGCGCGGTCGCCGGCCTGGCCTCGCGCGAGGGCGTCGAGGTCGACGGGATGGAGGCGGCCGCGGTCTCCTATCCCGGCTTCGCCGACGACCTGCGCGCCCTGCTGGGATGAGCCAGTTCCACTTCCGGCCGGACGAATACCTCGAGTTGATGCTCTCCGAGATGCCGGACTACGTGCGGCTGCAGGACGAGGCCGCCGCCGCGGCGGGCCGGGCGGCGCGGATCCTCGAGCTCGGGGTCGGCACCGGCGAGACGGCGCGGCGCGTGCTGGCCCGGAGCCCCGGCGCCGAGCTGGTGGGCGTCGACGCGAGCGAGGAGATGCTCGCGCGCGCCCGCGAACGGCTGCCGGGAGCGGACCTGCGAGTCGCCCGCCTCGAGGACCCGCTCCCGCCCGGTCCGTTCGACCTCGTCGTCTCCGTGCTCGCCGTCCACCACCTGCGCGGGCCGGCGAAGGCCGACCTGTTCCGCCGCGTCGCCGCGATCCTGGCCCCCGGGGGCCGCTTCGTCCTCGGGGATGTCGTCGTCCCGGACGACCCGGCGGACGCGATCACGCCGATCGACGGCGTCTTCGACGTCCCCAGGCGCGACCTCGCCGTGTTCGTGGGCGATGCTAGCATCTGATGCATGGCGATCCGCCGCACCACCTTGGCCGCCGAGGCTGACGATCTCGCGTTGCTCGAGGGAGAGGCGCGCCGGCGCGGGGTGTCGCTGGCCTACGTCCTGCGCGAAACGGTCGCCCGCGAGGCGGCGGCGCTGCGGGCACAGCGCCGGCCACGCTTCGGGGTCGCTCGCAGCGATGAGGGGACGGCATCGGCGTCCGCGCGGGACGAGCATGCGCCGGTGCGGGACCGGCGCGGGTCCTGAGTGCCGCTGGTCCTGCACACGGGGCCGATCCTGGCGCTGCTCGACGCGGGCGATCCCGCCCACGAGCGCTGCGTCTCGCTCGTCGAACGCGTCGCCGAGGACCTCGTCGTCCCGTCCACCGTTCTCGTCGAGGTCGACTACTGGGCCCTGAAGCTGCTCGGACACGGGGCGTGGGCGGTCTTCCTCGATGACCTGGCTCGCGGCGCGTACCGGCTCGAGCAGCTCGACATGGCCGACCTCCAGCGCGCCGCCGAGCTCGAGCTCGAGTACGCCAACCTCGATCTCGGGCTCGTCGACGCCTCCGTCATCGCGCTCTGCGAGCGCCTCGACGAGCCAAAGGTCGCGACGCTCGACCGGCGCGACTTCTCAATCGTGCGGCCACGTCACTGCGAGGCGCTCGAGATCGTGCCCGACTGAGGGGCGATCGAGCAGTTCCCGAAAGTCAGGCCGCGCGCGTGCGGCGCGGCGGCCGGACGGCGCGCTCGACGGCGGCGGCCAGCCGCGGGG
>JBOGYU010000510.1:0-3493 GCA_050696935.1 Solirubrobacteraceae bacterium
TCGCCCGCCGCGCGCCGGCGCGGCGCAGCGCGCTCCAGGTGACGGGGCCGACGATGCCGTCGGCCGCCAGGCCGTGGCGGCGCTGGAAGCGCTTGACGGCGCGGCGCGTGGCGGGACCGAAGATCTGGTCAGGGGCGAGGCCGAGCCCGCGCTGGACCTTGGCGACGCGCGGGCCCGTGGAGCCGCGCTTGAGCGGCTCGGCCGCGGCGGCGGTGCCGGTGGCGGCCAGCACGAGCGCAGCCACGCAGGCGAGGACGGTCGCGCGGCGGCGCCGGCTCTCGTTCCTCGTCGTCACGTCGCGTGCGTCCCCCATGGCTCTGTCCCGGTCGCCTGCGAGGTGAGCTGTCGGGCTCGCGATCGGTCGCTACGCCGGGCTCGTGCCGGCGATTCGCCCCCGCGGCCTTGTCGTCGGGCGGCCGCTTCGGTTCCCCCGCTCGCCGCCCCTGGCGGGACGGCGACTCGGCGGCCGTCGTTCTACCAGCGCGAAGTCCTCCCGCTTGCAGGATCCCTTGCAAACGGGGGGTTCGGCGGGTCAGGTCACCTCGTGCAGGCGGCCGGTCTCGACCTCGTAGACGAACCCGCGCACGCTCTCCTTGCGCGGGATGAACGGGCTGGCCTGGATGCGTGCGATCGACTGCCGGACGTCCTCGTCGAGGTCGTCGAACGCCTCCGCGGCCCACGCCGGCTTGATCCCGGTCTCCTGCTGGATCGAGCGGCGGAACTCGTCGTCGCCGAACGTGAGCATCCCGCAGTCGGTGTGGTGGATCAGCACGATCTCCTCGGTTCCGAGCAGCCGCTGCGAGATCGCCAGCGACCGGATCTCGTCGTCGGTCACCACGCCCCCGGCGTTCCGGATCACGTGCGCGTCGCCCTCGCTCAGCCCGAGGATCCCGTACGGGTTCAGCCGCGCGTCCATGCACGCCACCACGGCGACCTTGCGCGCGGGAGGAATCGGCAGGTCCCCCTTGTCGAACTGCGCCGCGTACGCCTCGTTGTTGGCGAGCAGCTCGTCGGTGACGCTCATGGCGTGGCTCCTTGGCGGTCGGGACCCTTGCCGGAAAGCTACTAAACCCGATCGGCATTCCCGTAGCGCCCGCAAGCCGAGCAAACGTTCCCCACTGGAGAGTGCGGCTGGAGGGACTCGAACCCCCACGGGCGTTTGCCCAATGGCACCTGAAGCCATCGCGTCTGCCAATTCCGCCACAGCCGCAGCGGTCTCCTCAATCTAGCGTGCTCGCTCCTCGCCGGCGTGCTCTTCCGTCCGGAGTCGATGCGAACATCCGTTCGATTCGGATGCATGGAGCCGACCGCATCGAGGAGGTGCTCGCCCTCGCCGGAAACGGCCGGACGGCGACCGACGTTGCACGCCTCACCGGGCTCCCCAGGTCGACGATCCGCGATTGGATGCAAGGCGCGCTTCCTCGCAGCACCGCCGATCGATCAGCCGGCGCATGCCCGCAGTGCCGGGGTCGCCAGCACGAGTTCTCCGCTCTCCCTGCCGAGTACATGTACCTCCTCGGGCTCTATCTCGGCGACGGCTGCATCTCTGGGCACGCACGCGGCGTCTACCGGCTGCGGCTGTTCCTGGACGCGAGCTATCCGGGGATCATCGACGCCTGCGAGGCCGCCATCCGAAAGCTCGTCCCAGAGAACAAGGTTGCGCGCCGGGAACGCTCCGGCGGCTACGCGAACAGCTCGCCAAGCTCGAACATCGAGGTCTCGGCCTACTCGCGGTCCTGGCCGTGTCTGTTCCCTCAGCACGGGCCAGGACGCAAGCACGAGCGTCCGATCGTCTTGGTGGACTGGCAGCGGGAGCTCCTCCAGCCCCACGCCGAGGCGCTCCTCCGTGGCCTGATCCACTCCGACGGCTGCCGCTTCATCAACACCGGCACGAACTGGCGGCACCCCCGCTACTCGTTCAGCAACGCCTCGGCGGACATCCGGCGAATCTTCTGCGACGCCTGTGAGACACTCGGCGTTCACTGGACCGCGGCGCCTCGGACGGTGTACGTCTCACGCAAGCGCGACGTCGCGCGCCTCGACGAGTTCATCGGCCCGAAGGCCTGAGCGATCCATCGATCGGCTCCGGACGGCCGCTACACTGGCGGCCGACGGTCACCCTGCCGCTATCGTCTAGGGGACTAGGACGCCGCCCTCTCACGGCGGAAACCGGGGTTCGAATCCCCGTAGCGGTACCTCGCGAACCCGCCGGCCAGGCGGGTTTTCGTCGTTTCCGGGGCGGTTGCAGCCCTGCGATCCCGGCGCCGGGAGTCGCGTCATCGACTGGCTCCACAAGGGGCGTGCGAGGACGGCTACGGCGGGGGTGCGCCGGGAGCGCGGGCGCGGATGATCCCTCCGACGGCGGCGACGACGGGTACGAGGACGAGCAGCTTGTACAGCACGATCAGCAGCCCGGTCGCGACGCTGCGGTCGTCCACCGGCTCAGACCATCTCAGGGCGTCGGTCGCACCCACGGCCGGGATCGCGTCGAGCAGGTGCCAGATGAAGAGATTGCGGGCGACCGTGTAGCCGTCGAACTCATCCCCCGGGCGGGCGAGATCGGTGAGCCGGTCCCGGTCGACGACGTGCGCCGCAAGCGCGAAGAGCGTCACGGCGAGCCCCCAGAGCACGACCGTGTACGCCACCACCCGGACGAACGGCCGCACACGAACGGATCCCGGTCGCGGTGCCAGGATCAGCGGTGCCGCGAACGGCCGGTTCTGCCACAGCGCTTCGAGCAGCGGGCCGAGCATGAGCAGGAACAGCGCTGTGGCCGGCGGCAGCGCGATCAGCGCGGGCACGGTGCCGAGCAGGGTCACGACGCCGATGAGTCCGTGATAGACGACGATCAGGAAGACGGCAGCCCAGACGGTCTGGAACTCGTCCTCCGTGGGCCAGACCTGACGCAGGATCCGCACGACCGTTGATGCCGCCGGTCAGGACCCGCCCGACAGGTCGGCGCGGTTCCCGAGGGATCCTCCGGTGCCCACGCGCTCAGCCTAACCCGCCAAGACCCGTCGAGGAGGTGGATGCTCTTCGATTCCTGCGACACCAGTTTTATCTCCCGATTGGGATGAGCAACGACGATGCCCGGCATGACCGACGCCCTCGCCGCCCTCCAGCCCACGGAGGCTCCGACGCAGGAGACCGGCCCGCTCCCTCGGCTTCCGGAGCGTGACCGCCGGCGGGCCCGTGCCACCGTGGCTCGGCCCGCGCCCGGCCGCTATCTCGCCATCGAGGACGGTGGGGAGGTCGTGCTGTTCGCGCTCGGGGAGCGGGAGGGGCAGAGCCTGCGGGTCGGGCGCAGTCCGGCGGCGGACATCGTGCTCGACGACGCCTCGGTCTCTCGCCGCCACGCCGTGATCGTGCATCGCGGCGGGCGGGCGATGATCCTCGACGACCGCAGCCTGAACGGCGTGTACGTCAACGGCGAGCGGGTCGGGGAGGCGGCACTGAGCGACGGCGACGGCATCGCCATCGGGCACGTCACCGC
>JBOGYU010000511.1:0-3483 GCA_050696935.1 Solirubrobacteraceae bacterium
GGTGCGGGCGGCGCGGCCGACCTCCACGCCCGCGCGCTCGAGCGCGCGCTCGAACCGCTGGGCGGCGTACTGCGCGGGCCGGCGCTGGAAGGACGGCCGCCGGCCCACGGTCAGTCCGCGGTTGAAGGTGAGCGCGCTGAGCGGGCCCACCCAGGTCGAGGTGCGGAAGCCCGACGCCGGGCCGCCGCGGAGGACGTCGAACCGCGACTCGTCGCCGATCACGCGCCCGGTCACCTCGGTCAGTCCGCTGCGGACGAGGACGCGGGCGAGCCGGCGCGCCTCGCGGCGCCCGAAGGCGGGGTCGCCGCCGCCGCGCAGGTACACGTTGCCGGCCACGACGCCGAGGTCGTCCTGCGGCGCGGCGGCCAGCACCTCGGTGACGAGCTGGGCGTCGGGCCCGAAGCGGGCGAGCGCCGCGGCGGTCGTGTAGAGCTTGTTCACGGACGCGGGGATGCGCGCGACATCCGGGACGCGCGCATACAGCGGCGCGCCCGAGTCCAGGTCGACCACGTAGGCGCCGGAGCCGGGGCCGGCGAAGCGCATCTGGCGCTCCAGCGCGCGCGCCGTGGCCTCCGGGCCGGCGGCCTGGGCGGCGGGGGCGAGGGTCGTCGCGAGGAGTGCGGCGAGGCAGAGGATCCGAGCCATCGCTGGTGGGAAACCCGTCGGGCCGGCGGAAGTATCGGCGTCCTTGCGTACACTGCGTCAACAAGGATGGGCAAGGTCGTGGAGCTCGAAGGGACCGGGCGCGCGCGCCGCGGCAGGCGCCGCCGGTCCAAGACCGCGCTCGTGCTGGGCGGCGGCGGGTTCACCGGCGGCGTGTACCAGGTCGGGGCGCTGCGGGCGCTCGACCTGCTGGCGGTGCACCGCAACGTCAACCAGTTCGACGTCTACGTCGGCACGAGCGCGGGCGCGCTGATCGCCGCGCTGGCTGCCAACGGGGTGACGCCCGAGCAGATGATGCGGGTGGTCAACGACCGTGCCCCGCAGCCGTTCCGGGACGTGAACCTGGACATGCTGCTGCGGCCCAACTACCGCGAGTTCCTGGCGCGCGGCGTGCGGCTGCCGCTGCACCTGCTCGGGGTGTTGCGGGAGGTCGGCCGCGGCCTGCCGTCGCTCTCCACGGTCGACCTCGCACTCGCGCTGGCGGACCTGCTCCCGTCGGGGCTGTACAGCGGCTCGGGGATCGAGGAGTACGTGCGCACGGTGCTCTCGGACCCGGACCGGACCGACGACTTCCGGGCCCTGCGGGCGGAGCTCTACCTGGCGGCGACCGACCTCGACACGTGCGAGCGGATCGTCCTCGGGGGCCCGGGGTGGGACGACGTGCCGATCTCGGCCGCCGTGCGCGCCTCGACCGCGCTGCCGATGGTCTATACGCCGCACGCCCTGAAGGACCGCGAGCTGGTCGACGGCGGGATCGTATCCACCACGAACCTGGACATCGCGGTCGAGGCGGGGGCGAAGCTGATCGTGGTCGTCAACCCGCTGGTGCCCTACGTCAACGACTTCTCCAAGGAGATCCCGACGCTGTTCGGCACGCGCACCCGCCGGGTCTCGGACATGGGCTTCCCGAAGATCGGCTACCAGGCGTTCAAGCTGCTCGCCTACCAGCGGCTGCACGAGATGGCGAGCCACTGGCGGGAGCGCTACCCGGGCGTCGACATCGTGCTGATCGAGCCCGAGCCCGACGACGAGCTGATGTTCCAGACGAGCATCCTGAACTTCAACTCGCGGCTCGACGTCGCCCGGCACGGGTTCCAGTCGGTCACCGTCAAGCTCGCGGAGGACTACGAGGAGCTGCGCGAGGTCGCGGGCCGCCACGGGATCGAGATCTCGGCCACGCGGGTGCGCAAGGTCGTCCGCCACTTCTCCGCGGAGAAGGAGAAGACCCGCGCCTGGCGCCGGATCCTCGAGCAGACCACCGGCGCGTTGCTGCGCCAGTCGGCCGGCGACGGCTGACGACTCCGCACCGAGTTCGTTCCAACTCTCATGTGCAGGGGGCGATTCCTCGCGCGGCGCGGCCTATCGCCCGCATGCGCCCGTTCATGCTCATCGCCCTCCTCGTCGCCCTGTTCCTCGCGCCCGCCGCCCGCGCCGGGACCTACGAGCACCGCACGGTCTCACCGCCGGGCTCGCCCGGCTTCGACGGCTGGACGCCGGCCATCTGGGCGCCCGGCGGGTTCGTCTCGACCGGCGGCGACGGCGGCGGCCTGTGGGCGGGGTTCTTCGCCCGCTCCGGGTTCGCGCCCGGCGAGCTGGCCGAGTGGGCGTACGCCGCGCCGGCCGGCACGACGATCTCCGCCTGGGCGTTCTCCCGGCGGGTCGCCGGGATCGGTCCCGGGGACTGGAACACGCTGTTCCAGGCGGTCACCGACGGCCGGTCGCGGCTGGTGGCGTTCGACGTCCCGTCCGTGAACCGAGCCTGGGGGAGGGTCGGGGTCGACGGGCTGGGCGCGAGCCGGCTCGTGGCGCGGCTGGTCTGCGGCGGGCCGGGGTCCTGCCACCGGTCGGCCGCGGGAACGACCCTGCACGTGCGCGACATCGTGGTCGTCCTCCACGACGCGCATGCGCCGTCCGTGACCGGGGTCGGCGGCGACCTCGCCACCGACGCGGTCCTGGCCGGCCGGCCGCGGCTCTCCTTCTCGGCGTCCGACCGCGGCGCGGGCGTGTACCGCGTGCTCGTCGAGGTCGATGGCCGCCCGTACTCGTCCGCGGTCATGAGCGCCAACGGCGGCCGCTGCCGGGACCTCGTCCCGGGCGGCTCGTTCCAGTCGGCCACCCGCGTGCCGTGCCCGCTGTCGGCCGGCGCCACGGCCGCGCTGGACACCACGCGGCTGGCGAACGGCCGCCACACGATCCACGTCCTCGTCGAGGACGCGGCCGGCAACCGCACGACCGTCCTCGGCCCGACGACCAAGACGATCGCCAACCGCCGGGCCCGGCCGCGCCCGCCGGCGGCCCCGCCGCCCGCGACCGTCTCGCCGCCGCCGGCGACCCCCCCGCCGCCGGCCACGGCCCCGCCCACCAGCGGCGTCGCGGTCCACGCCTGGCTCGAGCGTCGAGGCCGCCGCGCCACGAAGCTGACGGCCCGCCACGGCGAGCGCGTCCGCCTCCGAGGCCGGATCACCGACGCCGACGGCCGCCCCCTCCCGGGAGCCGCGCCCGAGCTCGCGGAACGTCTCGTCGACGGCCACGGCCACCCCTTGCGGCCCCGCGACCTGCGGCGCGGCGCCGAAGAACGCGCTGGCGACGCCGACGGCCTCGTCGGCCGCGCCAACGGCCTCGTGGGCCGTCGCCCTCGCGGATCCTGGACCGCCGTGACCGGCGTCAGATCGCGGCCGGATGGGCGGTTCACCGCGTTCACGCGGATCGGGCCGTCGCGGCGGTTGCGGCTCACGGCGCCCGGAGGCGCGCGCTCGCCGGTGCTCACGCTGCGCGTGCGGGCGCCGCTGTCCGTGCGCGTCGTGCGGCGCGGCCGGGCCG
>JBOGYU010000512.1:0-3467 GCA_050696935.1 Solirubrobacteraceae bacterium
GCTCGAGCGGGTCGGCCTCACCGAGGCGGCCGACCGGCGCGTCGGCGGCTACTCCGGCGGGATGCGCCGCCGGCTCGACCTCGCGCTGGCGCTCGTGCACCGGCCGCCGGTGCTGTTCCTGGACGAGCCGACCACCGGGCTGGACCCGACGAGCCGGGCGGCGCTGTGGCGCGAGGTGCGCTCCCTCAACGACGAGGGGACGACGGTGTTCCTGACGACCCAGTACCTCGAGGAGGCAGAGCAGCTCGCGGACCGCGTCGGGATCATCGCGCGCGGGAACCTCGTCGCGGAAGGCACCCCCGAGTCGCTGAAGTCGCGCGTGGGGGAGCCGACGATCCACATCGAGATCGCCGATCCAGACGCCGCCGGGCGGGCGCGCGAGGCGCTGGACGGGCTCGGCACGCTGGAGCCGCCGAGCGAGCGCGCGCCGTGCCGCCTGGAGCTGCGGACCGCCGCCGGCAGGGCCGCGATCGCGCCGGTCATCCGGGCGCTCGACGAGCACGGCGTCGTGGTGGAGTTCGTCGAGGTGGAGACGCCCACGCTCGACGACGTGTTCGTGGCCGTCACCGGCGCGCACCTGGAAGGCGCGGCCGCGCCGGAGGCCGCTCCCGCGTGAGCGCCGTCGCCCGCGAGGGGCGCGTCGTGCTCGCGCTCGGCCGGCGGGCGCTGAGCGTGCAGTTCCGCCGCGCGCAGCTGCTGATGCCGACTTTCGTGCTGCCGCTCGTGCTGCTGGCGGTGATCGCGAGCGGGACCAGCGCCGCCCAGGGCCTGCGCGGCTTCCCGGACGTCGCGTCCTACCTTGCCTTCATCGTGCCCGGCACGATCATCCAGGGCATGATCCTGGCCGGGCTCACCACCGGGATCGCGCTCGCCTCGGACATCGAGTTCGGCTTCTTCGACCGGCTGCTGGCCGCTCCCGTGCGCCGCACGAGCCTCGTCCTCGGCCGCCTGTGCGGGACGTTCGGGCTGGCGCTGCTCCAGGCCTCGTTCTTCCTGGTCGTCGCGCTCCTGTTCGGCGCGCGCTACCCCGGCGGCGTCCCCGGCGCGCTGGCCACGATCGGGCTCGCCGCCCTCACCGCGGTCGGCATCGGCGGCATCGCCGCGGCGATCGCGCTGCGGACCGGCTCGCTGTCGCTGCTCCAGAGCCTGTTCCCGTTCATGTTCGTGCTGCTGTTCACGGCGCCGGCGTTCTTCCCGCAGGAGCTGCTCGTGCCGGCGCTGCGCGACGCCTCGGTCTACAACCCGCTCACGTACATCGTCGAGGCGGTGCGCGGCCTGCTGGGCGACGACGAGGCGCTCGGCAATCCGCTGAGCGGCCTGGCCGCGGCGGCCGGGCTCGCCCTGGCGACGACGGCGCTCGCGACCCTGGCGCTGAAGGAGCGCCTGCGGACGACATGAGCGCCGTCGTCGGCGTCCTCTGGCGGCGCTCGCTCAACGAGGTCCTGCGCGTGCGTGGCGCGCTGCTGCCGGCGACGATCGCGCCGGTCATCTTCATGCTCGGGATGACCGGCCAGTTCGGCCGCCTGACCGGCCTGGAGGGCTTCCCGACCGAGTCCTACCTCTCCTGGATCGTCCCGCTCTCCTGCCTACAGGGCGCGGGCTTTGCGGGGGCCGCGACGGGGGCGAACCTCGCGCGCGACATCGAGCAGGGCTGGTTCGACCGCCTGCTCGTGGCGCCGGTGCCGCGGCCCCTGCTGGTGGTGGGGCCGATCCTGGGGGCGGTCACGCGCTCGCTGGTGCCGGCGACCGTGGTCCTGCTCGTGGGGCTCGCGCTCGGCGTGCCGCTGACCGGCGGCGTGATCGGGCTCGTCCTGCTCTACGTCGCGGCCGCCGGCTTCTGCGCGACGGCTGGGCTGTGGGGCGTGTTCATGGCGGTCACGTTCAGAACGCAGCAGGCCGGGCCGCTGATGCAGCAGGGCGTGTTCCTGGCCGTCTTCCTCTCGACCGCGTACACGCCGGAGATCCTGCTGCGTGGCTGGCTGGCGGAGGCGGCGGAGCTCAACCCCGTCACCCACGTGCTCGAGCTGGCGCGCCAGGCGACGGTCTCCGGCATCGAGCCGAGCCTCGCCAACACGCTGCCCGGCCTGCTCGCGCTGGCGGGGATGGCCACGGTGCTCGGCGCGCTCGCCATGGCTGGCCTGCGGCGGATGGGCCGCTAGCAGCCGCGCGGTGCGAGATCGTCGCCGTCCCGGTGCGAGTTCGTCGCCGTCCCGGTGCGAGTTCGTCGCCGTCCCGGTGCGAGATCGTCGCCGTCCCGGGACGAACTGCGCTGGGTAGGGAGGGTGAGGGAAGGGGAGTTTCGTGCAAATGACGTAGCGTCAGTTGCCTCGTTCGCACGTTAGTCCCCGTCTGGGGGACGAACGTGCAAACGCGAGCCGAGGCCGTCGGTCTTTGCACGAAACACCCGGTCCCCCTCGTTCAATGCCGGAAGTTCGTCCCTCAGCGCGCCCGCCGCACCTAGCCCTTGCGCTGGACCGGCCGGCCCTCGGAGGGCTGGACGAGCACCCACCCGGTGCCGGAGAAGCCGATCTGGAAGCTCTCGCCCGAGCCCAGGCCGATCAGGGACCTCGCCTGCACGTCGGTCTTGAGGTTCGTCGTCACGCCGCCCGACCAGGCGATCGCCGCCTGCGGGTCGCCGAACGTCGCCGCCTCCGAGACGTCGAGCCGCACGGGCTCGCCGTCCGACACCAGGGCGACCAGCCCGGTGCCGCGGAGGTTGATGTTGAACAGCCCACCGGCCAGAACCCCCGCCGTGCCGCCCTTCACGCGCGTGACGTCCCAGTCGATGCCGTCCTGGAAGGCGAGGATGTTCTGGCCGCCGACGGTGAGCGAGTCGCCGCTGAGGCGCAGCACGTGGACGAGCATCGCCTGGTGGGCGAGGAACAGCTCGCCGGAGCCGGACGCCTGCATGAGGCTCAGCTGCTCGCCGGTGGCCGCCTTCTTGAGCAGCCGGCCGAGCCCGCCGCCCTTGTGCTCGAACCGCACGTCGCCCTGGTAGGCGACCATCGCCCCGTTGCGGGCCAGCACGGAGGTCTCGGACAGCTCCACCTTCAGCAGGTACCGGTTCTGCAGCGTGAACGCCTCCCCGGTCTCGACCTCGTCGTAGCGATCGAGCGGTGCTCCCATCTCGGTCATGCGCGTCTCCCTCGGACGTGGCCAGCCGCGACGATATCGCGGTCCGGAGGCGACGGCGCCGAGGGCCGACCTGCGCGCATTGAACGGTTGCCGCGCGGGGTGCAGCACGCTATGGGTCACCACGACCCATAGCGCGCCACACCTGCCGGTTTCAGCGGCGGAGGATGACGCGGTCGCGCACCCGCTTGCGACCGTCTGCGGTGCGGATCGTGGTGATCACGGTGGCGCGCAGGCGCTTCATGCCGGCCTCGCGCATGGCGCGGCGCAGGCGGCGGCGGTCGGCGCGGTCGATGCGCACGACGATTGTGCGCGTGTGGCCGGCGGCGATCCGC
>JBOGYU010000513.1:0-3466 GCA_050696935.1 Solirubrobacteraceae bacterium
GCCGCAGCGGGCCGGAGACGCGGCGGGCGTGGCGAGGGGCGGGGCGCGAGCGGGTCCGGGCGGCGGCGTGCGACGGCATCAGTGCTCCTCCCTGAGCTTGCGGGCGGCCCGCAGGCGGGCCGACTTCGAGCGCGGGTTGTCCGCGACCTCGCCGGGCGTCGGCGCCACGGAGCGCCGGAAGACCGGTTCGGCCTCCGGCGTGCGCCCGCACGCGCAGACCGGCAGGTCCGGCGGGCAGATGCACCCACGCGCCTTGGAGGCGAGGAAGCGCTTCACGCGCCGGTCCTCGAGCGAGTGGAACGAGATCGCGGCGAGCCGCCCGCCCACCTTCAGCACGTCCCAGGCCAGCGGCAGCGCCGCGTCGAGCTGGGCGAGCTCCTCGTTGACGGCGATCCGGATCGCCTGGAACGTCCGCTTGGCCGGGTGCCCGCCGGCGAACCGGGCCGGGGCGGGAATCGCGGCGGTGATCGCGTCGACGAGCTCGAAGGTGGTCTCGACCGGGCGCCGCTTGACGATCTGGCCCGCGATCCGGTCGGCGTAGCGCTCCTCCCCGTACTCGCGCAGCGCGCGGGCGAGGCGGCGGCGGTCCCAGGTGTTGACCAGCTCGCGGGCGGTGAGCGGTTGCGACGGGTCCATCCGCATGTCCAGCGGCGCGTCGTACGCGTAGGAGAAGCCGCGCTCGCGGGTGTCGACCTGCATCGAGGACATCCCGAGGTCGAGGTAGACCATGTCCGCGCGCACGCCCTCCTCTGCCAGCGCGCGCAGGCCGTGCTCGAAGTCGGCGCGGACGAAGCGGGTCGTGCACCGCACCTCGGCCGCCAGCTCCGCGAACGCCTTCTCGGCGAGCGGGTCGCGGTCGATCCCGATCAGCGTGCCGCCCGGGCCGAGGCGGCCGGCCACCAGCCGCGCGTGGCCGGCGGCGCCGAGCGTGCAGTCGGTCGCGACCTGGCCGGGCCGGGGGTCGAGCGCCTCGATCAGCTCGCCCGCCAGGACCGGGACGTGGGTGCGTGGCATGTCAAGCAGGATGGCCAAGGGATGCGGTGAGGTCAGGCGCCCGTCGGGTGAGGTCGCGGTCGTAGTCCTCCCAGCCCGAGCGGTCCCAGAGCTCCAGGCAGTCGCCGGCGCCGGCGATGACGACCTCGCGGCCGATCCCCGCGTGCTCGAGGTGGCGCGGGGTCAGCATCACGCGGCCGGCCGAGTCCAGCTCCGTGTCCGTCGCGCTGCCGTAGAACATCCGCTTGAGCTCGCGGGCCTGGGGCGAGAAGGGGTTCAGCCCTGACAGCGCGGCCTGGGTCATCGCCGTGTACGTGTCCTCGGGATAGAGCGAGATGCAGGGGTCCACGCCGCGCACGAGAACCACCTTGCCGGCGAGGGCGGCCCGGAACTTCGACGGGACCGTCAGCCGGTTCTTGGCGTCGAGCGAGTGTTCGAAGGTGCCGTGGAAGGCCAAGGCTCATGTCGGTAAGAGGGGTTCAGTCGATCCGGGGTGGCGGAGTGGGAGGAGCCCCGCCACCCCGGAACGGCCTTCGCGAGTGGAACGTACCCCACACTGCCCCACTCTGCAACACAATTATCGTCATTCACCCCACCACGCTTGAGTGGCGTAACGAATCGGACCCAGAAATGGCGACTTTGCAGCCATTTCGTGTGTGGGACAGGTGATTGGCGTGGCACCTGTGGCGTGCACGGCCGGTTGCAGGCGCGCCGCTTGCACGGAGGGTTGCGGGATATGCGAGCCTTCCGCCGATGCTTCGAGCCACCTCCCCCCTGCTCCTGATCGTCCTCCTGGTGGCCGGCTGCGGCGGTGGCGGCGGGGCTGCCGACGCCGACCCGGCGAGCGCCGTGCCTCGCGACGCGCTCTTATATCTCGAAGCGGCGGTGCGGCCGGAGGGCGACACGCGGGAGCACGCGCTCGCGGCGGCCGGCAAGGTGCTGCGGACGCCGGACCCGGAGGCGAAGATCCGCGAGCTGCTCCATCGCGCGCTGGCCGACGACGCCGGCGACGTCGACTATGACCGGGACATCGGGCCGTGGCTCGGCGAGCGGGCCGGCCTGTGGGTCAGCGACCGGCTGGACGAGAACGAGGAGCCGGGCGTGGCCGCGGCCGTCGCGGCGACGGACCTCGACGCGGCTGAGAGCGCGATCGAGGACAGCCGCCGGCGCAACGGCGAGTCCGCGACCGAGCGCTCGCACGCCGGCGTGGAGTACCGGGTCGACGCCGACGGCTTCGCGTACGCGTTCGCGGAGGACTTCGTGCTGTTCGGCGACGAGCCCGAGCTCAAGCGCACGATCGACGCGCTGGAGGGCGAGGCGCTGGATTCGGACCAGCGCTACCGGGACGCGATCGAGGGGCTCTCGGACGACCGGCTGGCGCACTTCTTCATCGACACGAAGGGGTTCTTCGCGTTTGTCGCGCAGACGGACCCGGAGAGCGCCGAGGGCCTGCGCCAGCTCCAGGGGCTGATCCCGTTCGACAGGCTGCCGCCGGCGGCCGGGGCGTTCCTGGCCGACGGCGATCGGCTGGCGATCGACCTCTCGACCACGATCCCGTGGGGCGACCTGCGCCGGCGCCTCGGCGCGGTGGCGTGGGGCACCGGGACCACGCCGCTCCTGCGCGAGCTGCCCGGCGACAGCTGGGGCGCGCAGGGTGCACCGCGGTTCGGGGAGACGATGCGGGTGCTGTTCGACCAGCTCGCGGGCGCGTTCGGCGGCGCGGTGGTGGAGGAGCAGCTCCGAAGCGAGCTCGGCCTCGACCTCGAGCAGGACGTGTTCAGCTGGGTCGGCGACATCGCGCTGTTCATCCGGGGAGAGAGCGTCGACGCCCTCGACGGCGGCGTGGTGATCCAGGTCACCGACGAGGACCGCGCGGCGGACGCGTTCGGCAAGATCGTCGGCGCGCTGCGCGCGCGGGGGCAGCTCGACGCCCAGCCGCTGCGGCTCGAGGGGGCGGAGACGGCGTTCGCGGTGGCGGCCGGCGGCGCGCCGAGGCCGATCGTGTTCGCGCGCGGGGACGGCAAGGTCGTCGTGACCTACGGCGAGGAGGCCGCTGTCGCGGCTCTGGATCCCGGCGAGACGCTCGGCGACAGCGAGCTGTTCTCGCGCGCCGAGTCCGTGCTCGGCGACGACCTCGAGCCCTCCATGCTCCTCTCGATCCCGCCGGTCGTCGCTTTGGTCGACTCGTCCGGCAGCGCCGACCCCTCGTGGGACCAGGCGAAGCCGTACATCGAGGCGTTCGACGTCATCGCGATCGGAGGCGGGACGGACGGCGCCCGGTCGCGCGGTCGCGTGGCCGCAGGACTGCGATAGGTCAGGGCCGGGGCGAGCGGCGTCGGTCAGGCCGGCAGGACGGCCGGGAGGAGCGCCGCCGCGACGAGCAGGAGCACGGCGGGGACGAGCAGGAGGGCGACGACGAGCTGGATCTGCGGCGCCGCACGCGCGGCCGCCTCGGCGGCGCGGTGGGCGGCTC
>JBOGYU010000514.1:0-3457 GCA_050696935.1 Solirubrobacteraceae bacterium
GGGGATGGCTATCGGGCCAACGTCGTCGCCGCGCTCGCGCGGCGCGCGCTGGAGACCGCCGTGACAAGGATCGGGGTGTGACATGAACGACAGACGCGAGATCCGCCTCACCGTGAACGGCGCGGAGCACACCGCCACCGTGCCGCCGCGCAAGCTGCTGGCCGACTGCCTGCGCGAGGACCTGCGCCTCACCGGCACGCACGTCGGATGCGAGCAGGGCGTCTGCGGCGCTTGCACGATCCTCCTGGACGGCGAGCCGGTCCGCTCGTGCCTGATGTTCGCGGTCCAGGCACAGGGTGCCGAGATCGAGACGATCGAGGCGCTCGGGCGCAGCGCCGAGGACCTGCACCCGATCCAGCAGGCGTTCTGGGACACGCACGGGCTCCAGTGCGGGTTCTGCACGCCGGGCATCGTCCTGACGGCCAAGGCGATGCTCGCCGCGAACCCGGACCCCGGCGAAGACGAGATCCGCGAGGGGATCGCCGGCAACATCTGCCGCTGCACCGGCTACGTCTTCGTGGTCGACGCGATCAGGGCGGCGGCGGAGCGGATGCGATCGGAGGCGGGAGTCGATGCCTGAAGCCCAGCAGCCCAAGCTCCTCGGCGCGCGCGTCAAGCGCGTGGAGGACCCGCGCTTCCTGACCGGCCGCGCCCGCTACGTGGACGACCTCGTGCGCCCCGGGATGCTGCACGCGGCGTTCGTGCGCAGCACCGTCGGGCACGCCGACGTCACGGCGGTCGACACCAGCGCCGCCGAGGCGCACGCGGGGGTGCACCTGGTGATGACCGGCCAGCGGATGGCCGAGCGGGCGCTGCCGATCGTCTGCAACTCGCTCGTCCCGTCGTGGCAGGAGACGCGCTACCCGGCGCTCGCCGTCGACCGGGTCCGCTTCGACGGCGAGGCGGTCGCCGCCGTCGTCGCCGACGACCGCTACGTCGCCGAGGACGCCGCCGAGCTCGTGCTGGTCGACTACGCGCCGCGGCCCGCCGTCGCGTCGATCGCCGACGCGATCGCCGACGGCGCGCCGCGCCTGCACGACGGCTGGGAGGACAACTTCTTCGTCAAGCGCCACTTCAAGGGCGGCGACCCGGACGCCATGTTCGCGGAGGCCGCGGGCACGCTGGAGCTCGACCTGGTCAGCAACCGGCACTCCGGCATCCCGATGGAGACGCGCGGCTGCATCGCCGAGTACGACGAGGCCGAGGAGATGCTGACGCTGTGGACGGCGACGCAGATCCCGCACCTCGTCCGCACCGGGCTCGCCGACGTGCTGCAGATGCCCGAGCACCGCATCCGCGTGATCGCCCCCGACGTCGGCGGCGGCTTCGGCATCAAGGGCCACCTGTTCCCGGAGGAGATCGCCGTCTGCGTGCTCGCAATGGAGATCGGCCGCCCGGTCAAGTGGATCGAGGACCGGCGCGAGCACCTGCTCGCGAGCATCCATGCGCGCGAGCACCAGCACCGGATCGAGGTCGCCTACGCGGCGGACGGCACGGTGCTCGCCGTGCGGGCGCGGATCTACGTCGACTGCGGCGCCTACTCGGTCTACCCCTGGACGTCGACGATGGACACCGGCATGGCGCTCGGCATCCTGCCCGGCCCCTACCGGATCCGCCACTACGAGTGCGAGGCCTACAGCGTCACGACGAACAAGTGCCCGCTCGGGCCCTACCGCGGCGTCTCGCGCCCGGCCGCCTGCCTCTCGATCGAGCGGGCGATGGACGAGGTGGCCCACGCGCTCGGGCTCGACCCGCTGGAGGTGCGCCGGCGCAACCTCGTGCGCGCGGACGAGTTCCCGTACGAGTCGGTGAGCGGCCTGGTCTACGACAGCGGCAGCTTCCACGAGGCGCTGGAGAAGGTCTGCGACGACGGCGACCTGGAGGGCATGCGCGCACAGCAGCGCGAGGCGCGCGAGGAGGGCCGGCTGCTCGGCGTGGGGTTCGCCTGCTACACGGAGCAGACCGCCCACACGACGAAGGAGTTCATCAAGCGCGGCGTGCCGATCATCTTCGGCTACGACACGGCGACCGTCCGGATGGACCCGTCGGGCAAGGTCGCCGTACACGTCAGCACGCACTCGCACGGCCAGGGGCACGAGACGACCTACGCCCAGATCGTCGCCGACCAGCTCGGCCTCGAGCTGGGCGACGTGAAGGTGTTCTTCGGCGACACGGCGTCCACTCCGTACGGGCACGGCACGTTCGCCAGCCGCAGCGCCGTGCTGGCCGGCGGCGCGAGCCACCGGGCCGCGGACAAGGTGCGCGAGCTGCTCGTCGACTTCGCCGCCCACCACCTCGAGGCCGCCGCCGCCGACATGGAGCTCGGCGGGGGCGAGGCCTACGTCCGCGGGGCGCCCGGGCGCGGCGTGAAGATCGCCGACCTCGCGCGCTGGGCCTACCACCGGCCGGAGAAGCTCCCCGAAGGCATGGAGCCGGTGATCGAGGCGGTCGCGTCCTACGACGCCGACCCCGGGACCGGCACGTTCGCCAACGCGGCGCACCTCGTCCTCGTCGAGGTCGACCCCGACACCGGCGGCGTCCACATCCTCCGCTACGCCGTCGTCGAAGACTGCGGGCGGATGATCAACCCGCTCGTCGTCGACGGGCAGGTCCACGGCGGGGTCGCGCAGGGGATCGGCGGCGCGCTGATGGAGGAGCTCGTCTACGACGAGAGCGCCCAGCTGACGACGACCACGTTCCTCGAGTACCTGCTCCCCAGCGCGACCGACATCCCGCACATCTCCGTGTCGCACCTCGAGACGCTCTCGCCGTTCACGATCGAGGGCATCAAGGGGATGGGGGAGGGCGGCGCGATCGCCCCCGGGCCGGCGCTCGCCGCCGCCGTGGCCGACGCGCTGAGCCCGCTCGGGCACGTGTTCGTCAACGAGCTGCCGCTGACCCCGGAGCGGGTGCGGCGGTTCGCCGTGCAGGCGAGCGCCGAGACGGCGGGCGCGGGCGCTCGGTGACGGGCGTCGGAGAGCACGGCGGCGGCTGCCGCGTCGGCGTCGACATCGGCGGGACGTTCACCGACCTGGTCCTGCTCGAGGACGGCCGCGCCACCGCGACGGCCAAGACGCCGACGACGCCGGATGACCCCTCCACGGGGGTCGAGGAGGGCGTGCGGCGGCTGCTCGCCGACCGCGCCGGCGACCGCGTCGGCGACCTCGTGCACGGCACGACCCTGGTCTCGAACGCCCTGATCGAGCGCAAGGGCGTGCCGACAGGGCTGATCACGACGCGCGGCTTCCGCGACGTCCTTCAGATCGGGCGCGAGCAGCGCTACGACCTCTACGACCTGCACCTGGAGATGCCGCGGCCGCTGGCCCCGCGCCGCCACCGCTGGGAGGTGACCGAGCGGATCCTGGCCGACGGCACGGTCGACACGCCGCTGGACGCCGGCGAGGTGCGCGCCGTGGCGGCCGAGGAGCGGCGGGCCGGCGTCCGCGCGCTGGCCGTC
>JBOGYU010000515.1:0-3434 GCA_050696935.1 Solirubrobacteraceae bacterium
GCGCCCTTGAGCGCGATGGTGGCGGCGCCGACGCCGGCGACGGCGACCCAGGCGGCGGTCATGTGCGCACCTCGGGCCGGACTCCCAGCGCGAGCACCGCGCCCGCCGCCGCGGCGACGATCGGCAGGCCGGGCGGGACGAGCGGGGTGAGCGCGAGCGCGATCAGCGCGCCGAGCAGCGCCGCCGTGCGGGCGCGGCGGCCGTCGAGCTGGCCGACCAGGAGGGCGAGGAAGAGGGCGGGGAACATGGCGTCGAGCCCGTAGTCGGCCGGGTCGCCGAGGCTGCTGCCGGCCACGACGCCGGCCACCGTCCCGCCGCACCAGGCGACGAGCAGCACGAGCCCGGCGCCGACGAGCCGGTCGCGATCGACGCGCCCGTTCTGCTGGGCGACGGCCCAGGACTCGTCGACGGCCAGCTGCGCCTCGGTCAGCCGGCGACCGGCGGAGCCGGCCAGCGCCGGCGCGACCGACACCCCGACGGCCAGGTAGCGCAGGTTCAGCAGGATCGCGGCGACCATCGCGGTCGCCACCGCACCGCCCGAGTCGAGCACGGACGCCACGGCGAACTGAGCCGAGCCCGCGAAGGTTGTGAAGGACATGACGATCGGCGCGACCACGCCCATCCCGGCGTCGCGGGCGAGGATCCCGAACGACGCACCGAAGGCGGCGGCCGCCAGCCCGATCGGTGCCGCCGCACGCGCGCCGGCCACGATCCCGTCTGCCATACTGGAACGAGCTTCCATGATCCTGGACAGTATGCCAACTAAGTGTACGATTGTCCAATAAGATGGAACAGATGAGTGGTCCTGAGGAACGAACCACCGGGGACGAGCGCGGGGCGGACGATCTCGTCCGCGCCGTCGCCGCCAACGTGCGGGCGCTCCGGATGGAGGCGGGCCTCACGCTCGCCGACCTCGCCGCCGCGGCCGGGCTCGGCAAGTCCACGCTCGCCCAGCTCGAGTCCGGCAAGGCGAACCCCAGCGTCGAGACGCTGTGGGCGATCGCCGCCGGCCTGAAGGTCCCGTTCGCCCGCCTCGTCGAGGAGGAGCGGCCCGCGCTGCGCGTCGTGCGCGCGGGCGACATGCCCGCCATGCGCTCGGAGGAGACGCACGGCTGGGAGGGCCGGCTGCTCGCCGCCTCGCACCGCCGCGGCACGTTCGACATGTACTCGCTCGACCTCGTGGCGGGCGGCGCCCGCCACGCCGACCCGCACCACGCCGGCGTCGTCGAGCACCTCGTCGTCGTCACCGGCCGGCTCAGGGTCGGCCCCCGGACCGGCCCGGTCGAGCTCGGCGCCGGCGACCTCGTGACCTTCGCGGCGGACGTCCCGCACGTCTACGAGGCGCTCGAGACCGTGCACGCCGTGCTGCTGATGTCCTATCCCTGAGACAACGCCTCGTACGCCAGCCCCGTGGCCACGGCGTACACCGCGGGCCACATCGGGCTGATCACGAGCGCGTGGCACATCGGTTGAACCACGGCGGCGGGAGCCGCGTACCCCTCGGTCGAGTGTCCACCGTGGGGAGGAGGAGGTTCGCTCATGCGATCGATGTGGCGCGTGCTGGCCCTCGCCGTCGCGGCACCGCTGGTGCTGGCGACCGCGGCGCCGGCGCAGGAGCCGGAGGTGCTGGATGAGAACCTGCAGGTGCGAACGGCGGCGTCGGGTCTGAGCCAGCCGGTGTCAATGGCCTTCATCGGCCAGGACGACATGCTGGTGCTCGAGAAGGCCAGCGGGCAGGTCAAGCGCGTAGTGGACGGGACGGTCGAGGACGTCGTGCTCGACCTCGCGGTCAACTCGTCGTCCGAGCGGGGGCTGCTGGGCATCGCGCTGCACCCGCGCTTCGAGGAAAACGGCTTCGTCTACCTGTTCTGGAGCGAGAGCAACACCGGTGCCGACAGCACCAGCTCCACGGCCGTCGACCTGCTCGCCAACCGGATCGACCGGTTCCGCTGGAACGGCTCGTCGCTGGAGATGGACCTCAACATCATGCGGTTCCGCGCCTTCCAGCAGGATGCGGGCCAGCCGCCGCGCGGCAACCACGACGGCGGTGTGCTGCGGTTCGGGTCCGACGGCAAGCTGTACGCGATCGTCGGCGACACCGGGCGGCGCGGCCAGACGCAGAACCTGACGGACGGGCCGTTCGGCCCGGGGATGCCGGACGACCAGTTCGGCGGCCCCGAGCCCGACGACGCGCACTTCACCGGCGTCATCGTGCGGCTGAACGACGACGGCTCGATCCCGCCGGACAACCCGTTCTTCGCGGCCGGGGCGGCGATCGGGGGCGAGGCCGGCGAGAACATCCAGCGGATGTTCGCGTACGGCATCCGCAACTCGTTCGGCCTGGCCGTCGACCCCGTGTCGGGCGACCTGTGGGAGCAGGAGAACGGCGACGACTCGTTCAGCGAGCTCAACCGGGTGGAGCCCGGGATGAACTCCGGCTGGGTGCAGATCATGGGCCCGGCGTCGCGAGTGCCGCAGTTCAAGGAGATCGAGACCAGCGAGGAGTTCTTCGGCCTCCAGCAGAACCGGTGGTCGCCGGAGAACATCGCCGACACGCCCGAGGAGGCGCTGTCGCGCCTGTTCATGCTCCCGGGCGCCGAGTTCAGCGATTCGGAGCTGAGCTGGAAGTTCGAGGTCGGCCCCGGCGGCATCGGGTTCATGGAGGGCCGCGACCTCGGGCCGCAGTACGCGGGCGACCTGTTCATGGGCGGCTCGCGCAACTTCCTCGAGGGCGGGCACCTGTTCCGGATCGAGCTCACCGGCAACCGCCGCAAGGTGGGGGTCGACGACCCGCGGCTCGAGGATCGGGTGGCCGACAACCTCGACAAGTGGGAGATCACCGAGAGCGAGACCCTGCTCTTCGGCCGCAACTTCGGCATCGGCACGGACATCCACACGGGTCCCGACGGGAACCTCTACGTGGTGTCGCTGTCGCACGGCGCGGTGTACGAGATCAGCCGCCGCGGGCGGTGATCCGGCGTGGCGGCCGGCCGGGGCTCAGGCCCCGGCCGGCACGCGCGCGGTCAGCTCGGGCGAGGCCAATCAGCGCGCGCGTGCTCAGGGCGTTCCAGCGCGCCTGAGGATCGCGGCGGCGATGGCGTCGGGGCGCTCGAGCTGGGCGGCGTGGCCGGCGCCGGGCACGACCTCGGTGCGGCAGTCCGGGATCGCTCGCGCCATGCGCTCCGCGATGGCGCGGAACTTCTCGTCGCGCTCGCCGACTACGAGCGTCACGGGGATCGAGAGCTCTCCGAGCCGGTCCCACAGGGGCGGCATCGCGCCGGTGCCGAGGCCGCGCAGCGCCGCGGCCAGGCCGGCGGGCGAGTTGCGCAGCCGGTCGGCGTGCGCCGCCGCGGCCACCCGCTCGTCCTGGCCCGCGAACAACGGCTGCGCGCCCCACTCGGCCGCGAACGCCTCGATCCCGATCGCCTCGACGC
>JBOGYU010000516.1:0-3431 GCA_050696935.1 Solirubrobacteraceae bacterium
GCGCTGGACGCCGGCGTGAGCCTGCGCGACGTCCAGGACGCCGCCGGGCACGCCGACCCGCGCACCACGCGCCGCTACGACCGCGCTCGCCACCAACTCGAGCGCCACCCCACCCACGTGCTCGCCGGCCTGACCCCCGCCCGCGCCGGATCGGTCGAGGGCCTGGTCGGTGGGGACGAGCAGTAGCGGTAGAGGGCTTCTAGCATACGGGAGTGGATCTGAGGGCCCTTCGTCGCGCGCCGACGATCCACATCGCCTGGTGCAGCGGCAGTGGCCGCCTGCGCCCGACGGCGCTCCGGTCACCGGCTGGTGGGCCCGCGTGGCGGCTGTTCGCGCACGAGCACCCGGCGGGCGGGCTCGATCGCGAACCGAAAGCCGGCCGCTCGGACGGTGTCCTCGCGCTCGCGACGGCGGAGCCGCCGCGTCAGGACGGGGTCGGTAGAGAGTTCGTGCGGAAAACCGGGTCAGGCCCCGACCGCGAGTAGGTTCGGCGTTGTCGGCGTCCCGCACCCGAACCCGACTCGTCGCCGACGAGCCGTAGACCCTGGCCCGATACAGCGCTTCAGCGCGCAAGAGCTCCAACCGGTGCCGGGAGGTCGTCGGACTGCGACGCGCTCATCGCCGTCGCCGCGCTGGCTCACGCGCCGCAGAAGCCAGCACCGATCGTCAGTCAGTCGTGCGGGTTATGTGAGGTAGCTAAAGCGCGGATCCGGCCCGCGGCCAATCGGACCGCGACCACCGCGGCGGCCGCTCAAGCGACCCTCAGGCCTCCAGGAGTCGATCGACACGACCACGCCCGGCGGTAGCCAGGGACCGCAATCCCTACTTTGCCCCCGTGTGACACGGACCCGAGCACCGGGCCGTGAAGGAGGCGTTCGACCTCGCCGAGCCGCTCCGACAGGACCTCGGTCCGCTTGCTCAGCACCGCAACCTCGTGCGCGCGAGGTCTTCCAGCGCAGCCTCCTGCTCCATGTCCTGGATGAAGTACGACTTCGGCACGTCGAGCACGTCTGCGAGGCGCACCAGGTTGGGCAGGCACGGTGGTCGCTCGCCCTTCCGCCAGCGCAGGACTGTGCGCAGCGCGACATCGGTCCGCCGGGCGAGCTCCTCGTTCGTGAGCCCGGCCGCCCGCTGCGCGTCGCGGATCCGGCGGGCGGTGTCCGGGTCGGTTCCCTGTAGCGACGGCACGACAAGTCCAAGGTTTGCCGCAGGGCGACGATCGGCGCGACCTCGCGCGCAAACGACACAGAGGGCGGCAGGGGTGAAGAATTGATGTGCCCAGAGCGGCGGGACGTGAAGCACCGGGCGCGACGACGGGACGAACGCCCACGCGCCGACCGCGAGCGCCGCCTGCGGCAGGCGGGCTGCGGAAGCCGATGCCGCGCTGCTCGAGGTCGCCGACGGTGTCGATGAGATGGCGGAGGCTGCGGCCGAGCCGGTCGAGCTTCCAGACGATTAGCGTGTCGTCGGCCCGGAGGTGGTCGAGCGCGCGGGCGAGCTCGGGGCGCTCGGCGACTGCGCCGCTGGCCCGGTCGGTGAAGACGCGGTCGCAACCTGCGGTCTCGAGCGCGTCGAGCTGGAGCGCGGGGTTCTGGTCGGCGGTCGAGACGCGTGCGTAGCCGATCAGGTGCCCGGGCACGCCGCGAGCGTATCGGTAGCCGTCGACTGGATCGCTTGTGAGACGTTGATTGTGGTCACGGGTTGTGAACGCCGCGCCAGCCGCCTGGGGGTCGTTCCGGCGGGTGTCTCAGACTCGCCCGATTGCGGACGGGGGATCAGAACGCGATCACGTCCTCCAGCAGCAGGATGCCAAACACCCACGAGGTCGCGATGCCCTCGAGGATCGCGAGGGCCCCCGTGATACGGGCGATCGGCCGCTCCAGCGACAGCAGCAGCCAGAACATGGCCCACAGCACGGCCCAGGCAAACCAGTCGAACCCGAGGTAGATCGATGCGCTGTTGCCGTCGGCGTTGGCGAACGTGAAGATGCCGGCGACGACCGCGGTGACCGCCACGAACAGGCAATACCAGCCGAAGGCGTGGCCGCCCGCGTTGGCGTACTGGTTGTAGGCCACCCATAGGTAGGTGAAGGCGAAGAGGAGGATGTAGCCGGCGCCCGAATCGACGCGAGGTCGCCCTCGATGTTCCCCTGGACCGCGAGCGTGGCAGCGGCGACCACGCCGATGAAGCCGGTGAAGATGTTCAGGACCGCGACCTCGCGGTTCTGGATGAAGGTCGGGTGCGCCTCGACCGCGGCGGCGGCGAGGGCCGGCGCCGCTGCGCCGGCAGCCGCCGGCTCGGCGGACGGTCGCGGCCGATCGCCGTCAACGGCGCCGAGCCGGGTGACCTGCTGGTGGTCGACCTGCTCGACATCGGCGCCTTCCGCGACTATGAGTGGGGCTACACCGGGATCTTCGCCCGCATGAACGGCGGGAGCTTCCTGGTCGACGCCTTCCCCGATCCGCGCAAGGCGATCTGGGACTTCGAGGGCATCTACGCCAAGTCGCGGCACCTGCAGGGAGTGCGGTTCCCCGGGATCGTGCACCCGGGCCAGATCGGCACCGCCCCCAGCGCGGGGCTGCTGCGCCGCTGGAACGAGCGCGAGGCCGCGCTGATCGCGACCAACCCCGGCCGCGCGCCGCCGTTGGCGCAGCCGCCCAATCCCGAGAACGCGGTGGTGGGCGCGCTGAGCGGCGGCGACGCCGATCGCGTGGCCGGGGAGGCGGCGCGTACGGTGCCGCCGCGGGAGAACTGCGGCAACCACGACATCAAGAACCTCTCGCGCGGCGCGCGCCTACTTCATCGTGTTCGTGCCCGGGGCGAACCTGTCGATGGGTGACATCCACGTCTCGCAGGGCGACGGCGAGATCACCTTCTGCGGCGCGGTCGAGATGCCGGGCTGGATCGACATCGGCGTCGAGCTGATCGAGGACGGCGTCAACAAGTACGGGCTGACCAACTCGGTGGTGGTCCCGAGCCCCGTCGAGCCGCACTTCGGGCCCACGCGCTACCTGCTCTTCGAGGGCATCTCGGTCGACCGCGAGGGCAAGCAGCACTACGTCGACGCCAGCGTCTCCTACGCCGACGCCTGCACGAAGGCGATCAACTACCTCAGCCACTTTCGGCTACACCGAGGAGCAGGCGTACATCATCCTGAGCTGCGCGCCGTGCGAGGGCCGGATCAGCGCGATCGTCGACATCCCCAGCGCCTGCTGCACCCTCGCGCTCCCGATCGACGCCTTCGAGTTCGACATCACGCCGACGGCCGACGGGCCGGTGTCGGAGAATCGGGGCAGCCTGGCCACCGCCCGCTGACCGGAATGCCGACGTACGAGTACACCTGCCCGGTGTGCGGAGGCTTCGAGTTCTGGCGACCGGCCGCCCAGTCGGGCGAGCCGGTCGCTTGCCCGGACTGCGGCGCGCCCTCGGCG
>JBOGYU010000517.1:0-3431 GCA_050696935.1 Solirubrobacteraceae bacterium
GCGGCGCGGTTCGCGCTCGTCGCGGCCGCCCTCTCCACCCGCGCGGCGGGCGCCCGCGCCGGGATGCCGCGGCGCGACGACGTGCTCGCCGCGCTGTGAGGACGCTCGCCGCCGTCGCCGCCGGCGTCGCGCTCGCCTGGGCCGGCTGGATCGAGCCGCGCCGGCTCGCCACCGTCCGCCGCACGCTCCACCTCCCGCGCTGGCCACGGCACCTCGACGGCCTGCGGCTCGGCGTGCTCTCCGACCTGCACGCGGGAGCGCCCCACGCCGGCCGCGCCGCGATCGCCCGCGCCGTCGAGCGCCTGAACGGAGAGCGGCCCGACGTGATGCTCCTCCTCGGCGACTACCTCGACGCCCACGTGCTGTGGGGCGGCCGGCTGGCGCCCGAGATCGTCGCGCGCGAGCTCGCCGCGCTCGCCGCACCGCTCGGCACCCTCGCGGTGCTCGGCAACCACGACTGGCGCCAGGCCGGCGAGCGCATGTGGAGGGCGCTCGCCGCCGAGGGCATCACCGTGCTGGAGAACACCGTGGCCGAGCTCGACGGCCCGCTCTACGTCGCAGGCCTGGCCGACCTGCGCTGCCGCCGCCCCGACCTCCCGGCCGCGCTCGCACCCATCCCGCCCGGCGCCCCGGCGCTCCTGCTCGCGCACGACCCGGACGTCTTCCCCTACGTCCCCGATCGCGTCGCCCTCACCCTCTCCGGCCACACGCACGGCGGCCAGGTCGCGATCCCGTGGCTGCGCCGCCCCGCGATCCCGTCACGCTACGGCGAGCGGTACGCCCGTGGCCACGTGGTCGAGGACGGCCGCCACCTGTACGTCACGTCGGGCTTCGGCACGAGCGGCCTGCCGTTGCGCGCGCTCGCCCCGCCCGAGGTCGTCGTACTCGAGCTCCGCAGTTCTCCGCGGCCGTGACGGCGGGCCCTGCGAACGGCGGCATCGAAGGAGGCGGGTCGGGGCGTTTCGTGCAAAGCGCGACCGACCGGCGGCGCCGTTTGCACGTTAGTCCTCCAGACGGGGAGGAACGTGCAAACGCCGGGACTGACATGTCGTCAGTTGCACGAAACTCCCCTCGGAACCCAGACTCCCTCCCATCCCGCCGCCCTACATGCCCGCCGTTCGCCGGCACCCCAGAACCGCCACGAAATCGCGTCAGCTCAGCACGCCCTCCAGCGTGAGGATCCGCCGCAGGATGGCCAGCGAGCTCGCGTACGTCGAGTCCATGCCGTAATACGACAGCCCGCGCGCGCCGAGCGTGCGCGCCTGGGTGTAGGGCGTGTCAGAGGCGTAGTGGATGATCCCGAAGTCGATCGGGAGCTTGGCGAAGTTCACCGCCTCGCCCACGGGGTAGCGGTCGGCGTCGGCGATCTCGTACACGGCGTTGCAGTACGGCCCGGCCTCCATCTCCACCACCGTGTACGCCTCGCGGTAGTAGAAGTCGAGGTACTCGCGGTTCTGCAGGAAGGTCGACTTCACGGTCACCGCGCGCTGGTTGTCGAGCCCCGAGCCGAAGCGCAGGAACGGCGCGATGTCGTCGAACGAGAACGCGTTGTCGAGCCAGTAGGTCGAGCCCGAGTGCTCGTCGTGGATGACGCCGGAGATCAGCACGTCGCCCACGTCGGCGTTCAGCGTCGCCGCCTTGCCGAGCACGTAGACGCCCCGCACGACGTCGGTGGAGACCGTCAGCTCGCGCAGGATGTTGTAGGCGGCCAGGCCGAGCGGGTACTCGACGTTGACCACGACCGCCGGGCAGCGCGCGAGCCGCTCGGCGTCGACCTCCCCCAGCCGGGGGTCGAGCCCGCGGGGGTCCAGGCGGTCGAGCGCGATCACCTGCGAGGACACGCGCAGCGCGGTGCGGCTGGAGATGTGCGTCACGCCGACCGCCCGCTCGGCCGCCTGCCGCCGCCGCCACGCCTCCCCCTCCTCGGGCTGGGACTCCCAGAACAGCCGCGCGCTGAAGTAGAGGAAGTTCTCCCACGATCCCTCGCCGCGCCCCTCGCGGAACCGCGCCAGCTCCTCGCGCAGGTACTCCGGCCCGTGCTCCTCCACGAAGGCGACCGTCGCGGCCTCGTCGGCGCGCGCGGTGGAGGTCACCAGGTTGACCAGCGAGTGCGTGTTCGAGGAGACGAAGTACACCGGGCGGTCGCCGAGGCCCTGCTCCTCCATCGCCGCCCGCACCGGCGCCCACCAGCGGCGGGTCATGCGCGCGTAGCCGGACTGCGAGCCGCCCAGCATCCGGATCCGCAGGCTGAGCTTGCGCTCGCGGACCTCGTCCAGGAACGCCGCGAGGTCGCCCCACGCCTCGCGGATCCGGACCCAGTCCGCGTCGGCTCCCCCGAACGCCTCGGCGCACGCGGCGGGGTCGGGATCGTCGCCGTCGGGGCGGTCCGCCGAGCGCATCGCGGCGTGGAGCTTGTTCCACTCCACCTGATACGCCACGAGCGTCGGGATCAGGTCGTCGAGGTCGGAGGTCGACGCCAGCAGCACCGCCATCGTGCCCTCGTGGCTGTCGTACCAGCGTCGCCGCCGGGCCGGCGCCTCCACCGGGTCCCACTCCTCGACGCGGCCGATGCCGGCGCGCGCGAACACCTGCGACTCCTGGCCCATCACGATCACCGTCGCGCGCCAGATGCCGGCGGGCAGCCGCCGCAGCGCGTACAGGAACGCGCCGAGATCCAGCTCGTTCGTGGCCGCGAGCGGGTGCAGGCTCGAGTTCATCGACCGGTGCGACGGCTCGAGCACCCGCAGGAGCGTCTCCCCGGACGAGCGCAGCAGCGTCGTGTACGTGCGGTGGTAGAGCTCGACCTCGTCGGAGACGAGCCCGGCCGCCTGCCGCAGGGACCCGCCGGGGACGGCGGGAGGGACGCGCAGGCGGGGGATGGCCACGAAGGCCACGCTACCGCAGTTGACAGCGCACCGATAATCCGGCGCGATGCGCGGGAGGCTGCTGACGGGGATCGTCGGGTGCGTGCTGCTCGCGCCCGGCACGGCGGGCGCTGCGACGACGACCGTGGAGGCCGAGGCGCTCGCGCTGCCGTCCTCGGCGGGCATGACCTACGGCGACGCCGCCGCCTCCGGCGGCCGCGCGCTGCTGATCTGGAGCAACGGCGCCGCCACCGGCACGGTGACGCTCCAGGCCGCGCGGCGGATCAGCGTGCGGGCGCGCGGCGACCAGTGCGCCGGCGCGCCCCGGATGGTGGTCGAGATCGACGGCCGGCCGCTGCTGACCGCCTCGGTGAGCGCGACCGGCTGGACCACCTACGCGGCGGACGCCGGCCTCGCCGCCGGCCCGCACACGCTGACCGTCCGCTTCACGAACGACGCCGTGAGCGGCGGGTGCGACCGCAACCTGCGCGTGGACTCGATCGCCTTCACGTCCACCGCCGCCGCGCCGCTCGCCGGCCGCCGCCTGTGGGTCGCGCCCGACTCGCC
>JBOGYU010000518.1:0-3426 GCA_050696935.1 Solirubrobacteraceae bacterium
CCGTGAGCCGCTCGTACGTGGCCGCCCGGTCGCTCCACCCGGCCGCCTCGAACGCCTTGAAGCGCTCGGCCTCGCTCATCCGAGCTCCCACGGCGCCGCGCCGGCGCGCACCTTCGCCGCCGCCGCGGCGAGGCGGCCGGCGCCGATCGCGTCGCGCAGCGCGCTCATCAGCAGCCGCACGAACGCGAGGTTGTGCGTCGTGAGCAGCCGCTGCGCGGTCTGCTCGCGCGCCTTGAGCAGGTAGTGCAGGTACGCGCGCGAGTACCCGTGCGCGCACGCGGGGCATGGGCAGCCCTCGAGCACCGGCTCGCCGGCGGTCCGGAAGCGGCCCTTCGCGAGGTCGACGCGCCAGCGGCTCGCGGGGTCGGGGACGACGGCCATGCCGTGGCGGCCGATCCGGGTCGGCATCGCGCAGTCGAACGTGTCGATGCCCAGCTCCACGCCGCGCACGAGGTCATCGATCTCGCCGATCCCGAGCAGGTGCCGCGGGCGCTCCTCGGGCAGCTCCTCGACGGTCCACTCGACGACCTCGAACATCTGCGCCTTGTCCGCGCCCAGCGTGCCCCCGATCGCGATCCCGTCGACCGCGCGGGACGCGACCTCCTGGGCGGACGCGCGCCGCAGGTCCTCCTCCACGCCGCCCTGCACGATCCCGTAGACGACCTGGCCATCCGGGCCGTGATCGGCGTGCCACGCCAGGCAGCGGTCGAGCCAGCGATGAGTGCGCTCGGTCGAGCGCGCCGTGTAGTCGCGCCCGCCGTGGAAGGGCGTGCACTCGTCGAACACGAGCGCGATGTCGGAGCCGAGCGCCGCCTGGATCTCCATCGACGTCTCCGGCCCGATGAACTGCGTGGACCCGTCGAGATAGGACCGGAAGCGCACGCCCTCCTCCCGGATCGAGAGGATCGACCCGGCGCGCTCGCCGGTGCCGCGGGCGGGGCGGGCCTTGATCTCGTCGGCGACGGCCCCGTGGCCCATGGAGAAGACCTGGAAGCCGCCGGAGTCGGTGATCACCGGGCGGTCCCACGCCATGAAGCGGTGCAGCCCGCCGAGCTGGGCGATCAGCTCGTGGCCCGGCGTCAGGAACAGGTGGAAGGCGTTCCCGAGCACCATGTCGTAGCCCAGCTCGGCGGCCTCGCGGACCTCGAGCGTCTTCACGACCGCCTTGGTGGCCAGCGGGACGAAGGCGGGCGTGCGGACCTCGCCGTGGGCGAGCCGCAGCGTCCCGGTGCGGGCGCACGAGCCCGCGTCACGCGAGTGGATGTGGAACACGGGGGCGCGCACACTAGCCGCGCCCCCGTAGGCTCTGGAGCGTCAGCCCTCGATCGTCTTCTGGCCGGCGCCGGCGATCTCGATCCGGCGCGGCTTGCGCTCCTCCGGCTTGGGGATGCTCACCTCGAGCACCCCGCGGTCGAAGCGTGCGGTGACGGCCTCGGGGTCGATGCCCTTGGGCAGCGTGAGCGACCGGGAGAAGGACCCGAACGCGCGCTCGACGCGGTAGTAGCCCTCGTTCTTGGTCTCGTGCTCGGCCTTGCGCTCGCCCGAGACGGTGAGCGTGCCGTCCTCGAACTCGATCTTGACGTCGTCCTCGGCCATGCCGGGCAGGTCGGCCCGCAGGACGAAGTTGTCCTCGGTCTCGACGAGGTCCATGGCGGGCATCCAGCGGCGCATCGCACCGCCGTTGCCGGCAGGCGCCGGCGAGTCGAAGACCGTGTTGAACAGGCGGTTCATCTCGCTCTGGAGCGAGCTCAGCTCACGCAGGGGCTCCCAGCGAACAATGGTCATGTGGCGTCCTCCTCGGGAGTGGGAAGGGTGACGCCGGTCAGTATAGATCTCAGTCTCGGAGAGTCAAGTTTCTTAGTCGTCGGGACTGAGATCTGCCGCGCCTGGCAGGATCCGCTCCCAGCGCTCGCCGAGCTGCCGCAGCTCGGCGGGCGAGAAGTGGCGCAGGAACCGGTCGCGGACGCCGTCGAGGTGCGTCGCCCGCGCGCGGGCGAGCAGCGCGTCGCCCTTCTCCGTGAGCACGGCGTATGTGCCGCGGCCGTCCGACGTGCACGTGTCGCGCTCGAGCAGTCCGTCCCGCTCGAGCCGGTCGACGAGCCGGGTCATGCCCGAGCGGGAGAGCAGCACGCTGTCGGCGAGCTCGGCCATCCGCCGGCGGCGGCCGGGAGCGGCCTGGAGGTTGATCAGGACCTCGTAGGACGTGAGCGGGAGGTCGTGCTCGGCGATGAGCTCCGCGTCGAGCGCCTTCACCAGCGCGCTGTGGACCCGCAGCAGCCCGCGCCAGGCGCCCAGCTCCTCGGCGGTCAGCTCGCGGACAGGCCTGTGCGGCGCGGTCGCCATCGCCGTCCTAGCCTAGCGACCGGCTCGTTGCGCCCGCAACTACGGGTCGACCTGGCCCTCGAAAAGCGCGAACACGGCCTCCTGCGGGTCCGCGACGACGGCGATCCGGCCCATCGCGACGTCCATCGGCCCGACGTGCACGCTGCCGCCGGCCTCGCGGATCGCGGTGGCGGTCTCCTCGCACGAGGCCGCGGTGAAGTAGACGAGCCAGTGCGGCCCCTCGTCGTCCTGTGCAGGGCGGATGCCGCCGTTGCGCGCGCCGCTGCGCTCGATCACGGCGTAGCCGCTCTCGTCGGTCTGCGCGGTCCAGCTGAACAGCTCGCCGAAGAACGTCCCGGCGCGTTCGGGCTCCGGCGTGGCGAGCTCGTTCCAGCAGATGCACCCTGGGTCGTTCACGCGCCCGGCGCCGATCTGCCCGCGCCCCTGCCAGAGGTGCAGCAGGGCCCCCGTGGGGTCGCGGATCACGGCCATCCGGCCCGCGTCCATCACGTCGAGCGGCTCGGCCATCACCTCGGCGCCGAGCTCGCGCGCCCGCGCGGCCGTGGCGTCGACGTCATCGACGCTCACGTACGACGACCAGTGCGGCGGCAGCCGGCCGCGCTCCTGCTCGCCCATCTCGTACAGCGCCGCGACGTCGCGGCCGTCGAGCTTGAACGTGGTGTACGTGCCGGCGTCGCCGGCAGGCGCGTCCACGGCATCCCACCCGAACACGCGGGTGTAGAACACCTTGGCGGCGTCGGCGTCGGTGGTCCCCAGGTCGGCCCAGCAGAAGGTGCCGGGCGCGTAGCTCTCACGGTCCCCCATGGCGCGGAGCCTACGCGAGCAGCGCCGTCCCTGAATTGCGACGAACCGAGCGCCTACTGCGTGTTGTCCTCGATCAACCCACGCAGCTCGTCGAGCGCATCGCCCACCTGCCCGCGCACGTCGTCGCGCAGCTCGACGGCGCGCCCGCCGGCGCTGTCCACGGCCTGGTAGGCCGCGATCCCGCCCGCGACGAGCGCGAGCACGAGCAGCAGGCCGAGCCAGAGACCCAGCCCGCGGCGGCGGCGAGACGGCGGCGGGGCGGGCGCCGCTCGCCGGGGC
>JBOGYU010000519.1:0-3422 GCA_050696935.1 Solirubrobacteraceae bacterium
CCCCCGCTGTGCCTAGTTGTCGGCCCAGTACGCGGCGGTGCCGACCATCGGCCACTCGCGCTCGGGATCCGCCCGGTAGAGCGGGTTGCTCGCGAACACGGCGAGCCGCGCCGTGTTCGCCGTGTTCGTGCCGTGCGCGATCACCGCGTCGCCCGGCGCCGACGTCAGCTGAGAGCCCGGCCACAGGCCCGAGGCGAAGAACCCCGTCTCAGGCAGCCGGCCGTCCACGCTGAAGTTCGCCGGCACGGAGGTCAGCCACGTCGGCGGGTCGGCGATCAGCGTGTCCCGGGCCGGATAGGCGCCGGTGATGAGGCTGTTCGCGCCCCCGGTGTTGTCCCAGAACAGGATGCCGCTGTAGCCGCTGCCGTCCCCGCTGTCGCTGTCCGCCTCCAGGCCGGTCGCCTGGCCGCCCTCATTGAGGAAGTTCGCCCCGGTGGACTGGCCGCCGATGTAGCCGCCGCCGTTGGCGAAGAACGCCGACAGGCGGGCTCTTGCCGTGGCATTGGCGGGTGCGGTGGACGGGTAGGTGCTCGCGGCGTTGTAGATCAGGTCGTAGCCCGCGAGCGGGTCGGTAGCCGAGGAGTTCAGCGCGCCGGTGTTCACCGGGTCGGCGTCGAACCCCAGCTCACGGAGCACCCACACGCTCTGGTCCACGCGCGGACCCGGGATCGTGGAGACGTTGGGCAGCGACGAGAACACCCTGAAGCGCGGGACCTTCTCGATCGGCTCGGACTCCGGAGCGTCGCCGCGGAGCGTGCGGAACGTCAGCCCGCTGTCCCGGCCGACGTCGTCCAGCAGCCGCTCGGTCCGCCGGTCGCCGGCGAAGATCGCCGTCCCGGCCGCGCCGCCGCTGAAGGCCTCGAGGGCCAGGGAGGCCTCGACGCGCTCGGCGACGAGCGCGTTGAGCGCCCGCACCGCGGTCGGCGAATCGATCTCGAGCATGAAGCCGTCGGAGCCGTGCCTGCCCCTCCTGCCCTTGCCGTGGCTGCGCTCGACTCCGCCGTCGAGCCGGTTCGGGCGGCTGATCCGCTTCGTACTCGGCGAGAACCGGTCCTCGTCGGCGACGGTCACGACGTCGGCGCCCCACAGGTACCCGTGGCTCCACGCCGCGGGCGGCGCGTACAGGATGCTGATGCGTTCGGAGATGTCGACCCCGATGCTCATCGCCGTGTCGAGCAGGCCGCGGCGGGGCTGCGCGAGCCACGCCACGTACGAGCCCTCTTCGAGCTCCTGGCCGTTCAGCCGCGTGTCCCGCTTGAGCTCGTGCACCTCGATGTCGTTGAACAGCAGCCACTCGACGAGCCGGTTGGCCTCGGCGTCGCTGCGCTGGCCCTGGCCCACCGGGATCACGTACGCCTTCGGGTACTCGAGCATCCAGTTGTTGTCGACGTCGAAGGGCGGCGGGCAGCACTCCGGGCGCGGCGCGTCCTCGTCACCGCGGCGGTAGATCTCCAGCATGTCGGAGAACATGTCCTCGCGGTGCTCGGCCACGAACTCGAGCGTCGACTCCTCGACCGCGATCTGGACGTCCCGCGCGCCGGCGCGGCCGCCGCACTGCGGGTCGCGCGGCTCGCCGTTTCCGCGGAGGTCCACGCGGCACATCTCGACCGTCGACGAGTCGAGGCCGACGTGCTGGGCATACATCGCCGTGTAGAACGGCCCCCAGTCGTCCCAGCCCTCCGCCACCGCCGGGCCCGGCTCCGAGCCGTCCTCACACAGCTCGCCGGGCGGGGGATCGCTGGTGTCGGCGCACCAGTCGTTGATCGGCCGCTGGATGTCCCTGCCGATCCCGTTGACGGCCTCCTCGTTGGCGTCGATCCGCGACTGGTTCCACTTCAGCCACAGGTCGTACTCGATGCTCGGGTTGTGCGGCTTGGTGGTCGCCTCGATCAGGGTGGGCGACACGTAGCCGTGCAGGTCGAGCACCTCCGGCGGCAGCCAGCGCTTCATCAGCGTGACCGAGGCCCGGGTCTCGGACTGCGACTGGGTGAGGTAGTCGCGGTTGAGGTCGAACCCGTTGCCGTTCTGACGAGTCCCGGCGATGCGGCCGTCGGGGTTCTGGATCGGGTTGAAGACGACGATCAGGTGGTCGAGCACCTCGTCCACGAACCGGTCCTCGCCGTAGGGCGTGGTGGCGAGCCTGTCGATCGTGTCCATCGCGGCCTCGACGCCCTCGTACTCGTTGCCATGGATGCCGCCCTGGATGAAGACCGGGACCTTGACGTCGTCGCCGAACCGCTGCAGGAGCCTCTGGGCGCTCCGAGGATGCTTGAGCGCGAGTGCCCGGACCGCCAGCCAGTTGCGGTAGTCGCGGCGCTGCTGGCGCGTCTCGAGCTCGTTGATCACCACGCCGTACATGTCGCGGCCGAGCGCCGACCGGCCGATCACGTCGGCCTCCATGCGCCCGTCGCTCTCGTCCTCGATCCGCTCCAGCGTGCAGCCGATCGCGTAGTGCGGGATGTGCGGGAAGCTGCCCTCGGGGTCGTTTGGATCGGTGCCGTCGGGAAGGTTCTCGGCGGCGTCCGTCATGGGCGTGCCGCACCACGGCGGCTCCACCTGGGCATTGGCGGCGGCGGCCGGCCAGAGCGCGAGCACGACCAGCATCAACAGGAACGAGCGACCTACGCGACCCATCGAACCGACCCCCTGTTGGCGAAACTCCCGAAACACCATTCATAGAGGGGCGCGCGCCGCAAAGTCAAGCCGCGGGCGCAGGATCCTGATAGCGCTCCATCCGCTCGATCGTCCGCTCGACGTCCTCGAACGTCGTGCGCGGGTTGATCGTGCACAGCCGCAGCGCCACGCGCCCCGCCAGCTCGGTGGTGCTGGGGGCGGCGAAGCCGTCGCGCACCATCGCCTCGGCGATCCGCGACTGCAGCGCGTCGTCGCCCTCGCGGCGGAAGCAGACGATCGCGAGCTGGGCGGGGCTCGCGACCTCCCAGCCCGGCCGGGAGCGCAGCACCGCCTCGGCGTGCTCGGCGAGCGCGATCCCGCGCTCCACCGCCTCGCGGAACGCCGCGAGCCCGAACACGCGGACCGACAGCCACAGCTTCAGCGCGCGCGACCCGCGGGTGAGCTGGACCGAGCGGTCGCGGAAGTTCACCTCGCCCCCGGTGACGTCGCGCAGGTAGGCGCCGGAGAGCGCGAAGGTGCGCTCCAGCAGGCCCGGCTCGCGCACCAGCACGCAGCCGATCTCGTACGGCTGGAAGAGCCACTTGTGCGGGTCGAGCACCAGCGAGTCGGCCCGCTCGAGCCCGCCCAGCAGCGCGCGGCCGGCGTCGCACAGCACCGCGGGCGCACCGTAGGCGCCGTCCACGTGCAGCCACAGCCCGTGCTCGGCGCAGACGTCGGCCAGCGCGGGCAGCGGGTCGACCGCGCCGGTGCTCGTCGTCCCGGCCGTCGCGACCACGCAGAACGGCCGG
>JBOGYU010000520.1:0-3419 GCA_050696935.1 Solirubrobacteraceae bacterium
TCTACCGGACGACCGACGGCGGCGCCACGTGGGCGGCGACGTCCCTGCCCGATCCGCCCGGCCTCACGGACGGCGAGCTCTCCCTGCGAGCGGGACGCGTGCACGCGTTCGGATCGACGCTCCTCGTGGAGGTCGGGGGGAGCAGTGCTGACGCACGAGGAGGCCGGTGGGTCTACCGCTCGCTGGACGGAGGGGTGTCGTGGAGCCCTGTCGCGGCGGTGCCGGACGATGCGCCGGTGCCCGTCACGTTCGTCACCGCCACGCGCTGGATCCTGCTCCTCCCCGGGCGGTCGCTCGAGACGACCGACGCGGGAGCGGCCTGGCACGCGTTCCAGTCCGACTACTCGCAGGCCGCACCGGTCGGCCCTGTCACCGTGTTCGCCGATCCGGAGGTCGGCTACGCGACCGTCCGGGGCGTGCTGAATCGGACGGTCGACGGCGGCGCGCACTGGGAGATCCTGGACACGCCCGGCACGAGATAGCACGGGCCGGACTCGCCTGGCGAGCGAGCTTACGCGTGGCCGCTGCTAGCGGACGGTCACCAGCCAGTACACGCCGTAGTCCTCCATCCAGGTGGCGCCCTCCACGAGCGGACGAATGTAGAGCCGGTACGTGCCCGGCATCGCGGGAGCCTGGATGGTGAACTGGAACCAGGCGACCTGGTTCGGGCCGACCCACTGGTGCGGCTGGAGGGCGACGCGGTCGTAGCGCGGCCACCCGGTGTCCGGCGAGCCGAACTGACCGTCGCCGCCAAGCATGCTGGCGCGATCCTGGCCGGGCTCGGGCACCCAGGTGCCGAGGTACGCGACCTGGCCCATCGCGCCGGAGAGCCAGCCGCGCGTGCCGCTGTTGTAGTAGGCGACGACGGCGGTCGAGCGCTCGCCCGCGCACAGCGTCGGGTAGCCGCTCTGGCCGTACCAGGCGGCGTGGAAGCCGGAGAGGCCCGAGGGAAGCGTCGCGGGCGGCGGGATGCCGGGGCCGACCGTGCTCGCGCATTGCCCCGTCGGGCTGGCCGGCACGACCGTCGACACCGAGCCCGCGGTCACCGTCGCGACCCCCGCTCCCGTCGCGGCGATCGGTGAGGAGACGGTCGCGCGATACGAGCCGGCGGGCAGGTTCGGGAACGCGAACCAGCCCACGCCGTCGCTGAGCGTCTCACGCAGGGATTGGCCCGTGGCCGCGTCGTGGAGAAGGACGCGGGCCTGGTCGAGCGGGCCGCCGTCCACGGAGCGCACTACACCCTGCAGCTGACCGGTCGTCGGCTGTGCCTTCCAGGGCATCGGCGGCACCGCGGTCGCCTCGACGAACGCGGGCGGCGTGATCGGGTCGAACGAGCTCGCCTGGGTGAGCGCCTGCTCGAGCTCGGCCCGGCTGGCCGCTCCCGAGCGCTGCCCGTTCGTCGCGAGCGTGTCCGGATTGCGGTACGAGTAGCCGACCCAGCCCGCGGCGGTGTTCCCCGACGGGCTCGGCGCGAGCGCGGTCCGCACCTGGCGCACGCTCGCGGGGATCTCGTTGAGGTAGAGGGCGCTGCCGATCGCGGCGTGCCGCCCGAACTGGTTGTCCTTCGTGAAGTCCGACCACTCGAGGTACATCTGCCGCTGGTTCTCGACGGCGTCCCGCTTGTAGTTCATGGGGATGTTCAGGTCGAGGATCCCGTCGCGCATCCACCCGCGCCAGTCCTGCAGCTGCTCCGCGTACGTGCGCGTGTTCTCCCAGCCGCCCTGGCTCTGCGGACCGCCGCCATACACGATGGTGTCCGCGCTGATGCGCACGTTCCGCTTCAGCGCGTAGGACTCGACGTAGATGCGCCGGACGATGGCCGTCACCTGGTCGCGCCGCCACTGGGCCCACTGCGCGTCGCCGGGCTGGGGCAGGTCGGTGCGCCCGGCGAGCGCCTGGAAGCGGGACACCGCCACGGGGTTGTAGCCCCACGACGGCGTGTTCGTGGCGATGTTGCCGTCCGGGTACCGGATGCGGTCGAGGTTGATGCCGTCGACGTCGTACGCCTGCACGATGCTCGTCGCCATCCGGACCATGTAGTCGGCGGCGCCGGGGTGCCCGGGATCGATGTACCAGTCCGTGGCGACCCGGTTGCCGCCCTCCCAGTGGCGGTTCAGCCAGTTCGCCTCGCCCGTCTGCGAGGGTCCGTGGGTGTTGAAGGCGTGCGCCGGATCGGCGGGCGCCGTATCACCGCGCCAGACCGCCGTCGAGATGATCCAGGCGTGGACCTCGATCCCTTGCGCGTGGGCCGTGTCGATGAGCGCTTGGAGCGGGTCGAACGGGAAGGGCGCGACCCCCGCGGCCTCCGTGCGCGGGAGGCTGGAGCGGTTGCAGAAGCAGTCGCCGCGCCGGACGACCTGCGCGACGATGGCGTTCATGTTGGCGGCCTTCGTCGCGGCGACGACCTGCTCGATCTGCGCTTGGTCGTAGAGGCCCTCGCCGAACGCGTCGACCCAGTACGCGCGGAACGACGCGGACGCCGCAGCCGCAGGTGCGCCCGCGGGCGCGCTCGGGACGAGCGCGACCGTCAAGGCGAGCGCGGCGAGCGCAACGAGGATCCCTCCCACGCCGCATCAACGCGAGGCGAGGTGGCGACGTTGCGAGTCTCTCTGTGCTGGACCACCCGCAGCGGCAGCCGCGCGCGGAAGCGCCCGCTCGTCAGCCGGGCGCGCGCGCTACCGGGCGACGAGCCGCCGCGCCGCCATCGGCGGAGTGACCTCGTCGCGGGACTCCTGCGTCTCGGTGGCGCTGATCACGACCCCGATCGCCAGCGCCATCGCGGCGCCCGTGACGGCCGCCAGGAACAGGATGCTGTCGGAGGGGCGTCCCGCGGCGAACGCGAGCGGCGCCCAGGTGACGAACAGCATGTAGAGGAGCATGGCGCCGGACACGACGCCGACCGCGGTGGCGAACACGTAGAGCGCGAACCACCGCTTCGGGCGCCGCAGGAGCGTGTCGAAGAAGGACCGCAGCAGCCGCGTGATCGTCCAGACGACGAGCGCGGCCATCGTCCAGGCCAGGACCGTCGCGACCGCCGTGACGTCGGCGCCCGACAGCCGCGAGACGAGACCCGAGAGCTGCGCCCACAGCTGGTTCGGGTCGATCATCGCGAACAGCGGCGCCCACCGGTCGGGCGTCGAAGCCGACGGCTGGAGCACCGTCAGGAGCGCGGCCTTCGTCTCGATCGCGCGGGCCGTGCTGAACAGCGACACCTGCTCCAGCGTGAGCCCGGTCTGCACGTACGGCCCCAGCACCTGCCGGCCGGCCGCGACGGCGTACACGACAGTCAGGGTCGCGCCCCACGCCACCGTGACCACGCCGGAGAGGCCGTGCACCGCCGCGGACGTCAGGACCAGCGCGGGAGCGAGCCCGAACGGCGCCGCGACCGGCATCGCGAGGGCGAGGGCGCTCCGCTCCGC
>JBOGYU010000521.1:0-3419 GCA_050696935.1 Solirubrobacteraceae bacterium
GTCACCGGCTCCCCGCGGGCGGCGGCGAGGGCCGCGCGGCCGAGGTCGCCGGCGGAGGGATAGCGGTCGTCGGCGTCCTTGGCCAGCGCGCGGGCGATGACGCGGTCGAACTCGCGCGGGCCGCCCCGCTCCGAGGCCCGGGGCGGCGCGTCGTGCAGGTGGGCGAGCATCGTCGCGGGGACCGTCCCGTGGGCGAAGGGCGGACCGCCGGTCAGCGCGGCGAACAGGACGCAGCCGAGCGAGTAGACGTCCGCGCGGGCGTCCGTCCGCTCGCCGCGGAGCTGCTCGGGCGAGCAGTACTCGACGGTGCCGATCCATTGGCCGGACTCCGTCAAATCCGTGTCCGAGCCGGCCAGGCGGGTGAGCCCGAAGTCGCTCAGGTAGGCGTGCATGCCCGCGAGGAGCACGTTGGCGGGCTTGACGTCCCGGTGCACGAGCCCGGCGGCGTGCGCGGCGTCGAGCGCCGCCGCCACCTGCGCCACCAGCTCCGCCGCGGTGGACGCGTCCAGCGCCCCGACCGACCGCAGCAGCGCGTGCAGGTCGGTGCCCCCGACGTAGCGCATCACGAGGTACAGGCAGCCGTCCTCCTCGCCCGCCGCGTACACCGGGATGACGTTCGGGTGGTCGATCGCCGCCGCCATCCGTGACTCGCGCTGGAAGCGCTCGCGGAAGCCCGCGTCGCCCGCCCGTTCCGGCGCCAGCAGCTTCAGCGCGACGGGCCGGCCGAGGCTGAGTTCCGTCGCGCGATAGACCACGCCCATGCCGCCGCGGCCGGCGACCGCCTCGATGCGGCAGCCGGCGAACTCGTCACCAGGTTCGAGCTCGGCCACGCAGAGGATTGTGACGCGGCCGCCGAGCCCGGGTACGCGGGTCGGCATGGACCTCGGGAACCCCGCCTCGTACCTGGTCCTCGCCGACGGCACGCCCGTCCTGTCAGCAGACGGCCGCGAGCTCGGCCAGGTCGAGCACGTGCTCGCCGATCCCGACGCCGACGTCTTCGACGGCGTGATCGTCGACATGCGGGCCGGACCGGGCGGACACCGCTTCGCGGACGCGCAGCACGTGGACGCGATCTACGAGCACGGCATCGTGCTGCGACTGGGCGCCGCCGAAGCGGAGCGGCTCCCGGAGCCGGGCGAGAACCCGGCGACCATGGATGCCGGCCCGGACGACACGACGCCCGACGACCTCGCCGACAAGCTGCGCCGCGCCTGGGACTACCTGTCCGGCCGCTACTGAGTCCGCACGCGCGGGTCCAGCCGGGCGAGCACCAGGTCGGCCGCGAGGTTGCCGGCCACCACCATCAGCGCGCCCACCAGAACGAGCCCCTGCAGCAGCGGGAAGTCGCCGTTGGAGACCGCGCCCGTGCTCGCGCGGAACACGCCCGGGATGGTGAAGACCTGCTCGACCAGCAGCGCGTTCGCGACCAGCAGCGGTGTGTAGGCGCCCGCGATCGCGATGGTGGGCGAGACCGCCGCCGGGAGCGCGTGGCGGAACGCCACCGCACGTTCGGAGAGCCCCTTGCCGAGCGCGGTGCGGATGAAGTCCCCCTCGCCGAGCTCGCGCATGGCGGCGGCCGTCATCCGCAGGCAGATCGCCGCCAGCGGCGCGCCGGCGATCGCCCAGGGGACCACCAGCGACTCCAACCAGGCCACGGGGTCGCTGGTCAGCGGGCGATACGACCCGGTGTCGAAGATCGCGAGCTCGGCGATCCAGCCGACCCCCGATCCGAACAGCAGGATCGAGACGAGCGTGACCCAGTACACCGGCGCGCACAGCGCGAGCAGGCCGAGCAGCCGCGCACGCGCCGAGCGGGGCCGCCGCGCGCAGACCACTCCTCCCGCGATGCCGGCGGCCGCGCCGAGCAGGAGGGCGCCGGCGAACAGCGAGACGTCGGCCGGCAGGCCCTCGAGGATCAGGTCGCTCACCGGCCGGAACGGCGGCTGCCGGGAGCGGCCCAGGTCGAAGTGCAGGAACGCACCCCGGAGGAAGTCGAGCGTCTCGACCGGGAGCGGCCGCAGGTTGGTGAACGACTCCGGGCGCAGGACCCGCAGCATCACGAACGTGATCGCGCTGACGATCAGCGCGATCAGCACGGCCGCCGCCACCCGGCGCGCGGCGAAGGTCAGGTAGGAGCCGGACATACGCCGGCCCCGCAACATAAAGGGACTGTCCCTTTAAGCTGACCCGGCGAATGGCACGTATCCCGGTCAACATTGCCGAGCACGTCGGGCGGACGCCGATGGTCCAGCTGGCGCGGATCGCGCCGGAGGGCGTGGAGGTGTTCGCCAAGCTGGAGATGTTCAATCCCGGCGGGTCGGTGAAGGACCGGATCGGCGTCGCGATGATCGAGGCCGCCGAGGCCGAGGGCCGGATCGAGCCCGGCCGCACCACGATCGTGGAGGCGACCAGCGGCAACACCGGCATCGCGCTCGCCTTCGTGTGCGCCGCCCGCGGCTACGACCTCGTGCTGACCCTGCCGCAGGGCATGAGCCGCGAGCGCGAGGGGCTGCTGCGGCTCTACGGCGCCCAGGTGCAGGTGACCGAGTCGCTCGGCGGCATGAACGAGGCGGTCGCCGCCGCGCAGGCGCTCGCGGGGGACCCGGACGCGTGGCTGCCGGACCAGTTCTCCAACCCCGCCAACCCCGAGGCCCACCGCCGCTCCACCGGGCCCGAGATCTGGGAGACGCTCGACGGCAAGGTCGACTGCCTCGTCGCCGGCGTCGGCACCGGCGGCACGATCACCGGCGCCGGGGGCTTCCTGAAGGAGCGCAACCCGGACCTGCGCATCGTCGCGGTGGAGCCCGCCGCGTCCGCGGTGCTGTCCGGCGGCCGACCGGGCGCGCACAAGATCCAGGGCATCGGCGCGGGCTTCGTGCCGCCGGTGCTGGACCGCGAGCTGGTCGACGAGATCATCCCCGTCGACGACGAGGACGCGATCGAGACCGCCCGGCTCGCCGCCCGCCGCGAGGGCGTCCTGTGCGGCATCTCCTGCGGAGCCGCCCTGTGGGCCGCGCTGCACGTCGCGGCCCGCGGCGAGTCGCGCGGCGCGCGGATCGCCGTCGTGCTGCCCGACTCCGGGGAGCGCTACGTCTCGACGCCGTTCTTCGCCCCGGAACCGGCTCGGGCCGGCGCGTAGGGCGCTCGAACGTCAACTGCGCTTGTAGGGAGGGCGGGTCGGGGAGGACACACGAACGTTGCGCGCGCTCCGATTTGACGCTCCGAACGCACCGCGGTAGCCGGAGAGATCCGCAGATGAGCAAGGATGCGATAGATGGAGCGCGCGAGATGGTCGACGCCGTCTACCGCGCCGAGTCGCGTCGTGTGCTGGCTACCCTGATTCGCCTGCTCGGCGACTTCGATCTCGCCGAGGAGGCGCTGCACGATGCCTTTAGAGCCGCGCTGGAGCAATGGCCGCG
>JBOGYU010000522.1:0-3414 GCA_050696935.1 Solirubrobacteraceae bacterium
GCCGGGAGCGGCGGCGTGCGGCGGCTCGGGAGCGGCTGGCTCGGGGCTCACGCCCCGCCCTCGCGGCGCTCGCGCTCGCGCCACCACTCGCGGAAACTCTGCGCCGGCGGCGCCTTGAGATCGCGCACCGTCAGCCAGCCGCGCAGCGGCCCGGCCAGCCGCGCCTCGATGCGGCCGTCCTTCGACAATGGCCGCGCCCCCGCCCGCGCGGCCCGCTGCGCCGCCTCGTACCGGCGGCGGCTGCCGAAGATTCGGGCAAGCGCCCCCATCGCGAGCTGTTCGCCGGCCAGCCGTCCGCGCGGCCCGGACTCGCGCGCCTCGCGCACGACGCGCGCACGCAGGTGCACGAGCACCTGCGGGATGTCGATCTTCACCGGGCATACGTCGTAGCAGGCGCCGCACAGCGACGAGGCCCACGGCAGCGTCGTGCCCGACTGCATCCCGCGCAGCTGGGGCGTGAGGATCGCCCCGATCGGCCCCGGGTACGTCGACTCATAGGCGTGCCCGCCGGTCCGCTCGTAGACCGGGCAGACGTTCAGGCACGCCGAGCAGCGGATGCAGTGCAGCGCCTGGCGCCCGGTCGCGTCGGCCAGTGTCTGTGTCCGCCCGGCGTCGAGCAGGACGAGGTGGAACTGCTGCGGGCCGTCGCCCGGCGTCACCCCGGTCCACAGCGACGTGTACGGGTTCATCCGCTCGCCGGTCGACGAGCGCGGCAGCAGCTGGAGCATGACCTCGAGATCGGCCAGGCGCGGCAGGACCTTCTCGATCCCCATCACCGTGATGAGCGTCCGCGGCAGCGTCGTGCACATCCGCCCGTTGCCCTCGGACTCCACGACGCAGATCGTCCCGGTCTCGGCCACCGCGAAGTTCGCGCCGCTGATCCCCACGCCGACTGAGAGGAACTTCCGGCGCAGGTGCCGCCGCGCCGCCTCGGCGAGCGCGGCCGGCTCGTCGGAGAGGTCGGCGGCGTCCGGCAGGCGCTCGCGGAAGAGCGCGCGGATCTCTGCCCGGTTGCGGTGGATGGCCGGGACGAGGATGTGCGAGGAGCGGTCCGTGCCCAGCTGCACGATGAGCTCGGCCAGGTCGGTCTCGATCGCCGTGATCCCGGCCGCCGCAAGGCTCTCGTTGAGGCCGATCTCGTCGGTGGCCATCGACTTGACCTTGATCGCCTCGTCGCTGCCGGCCGCACGGACGAGCCCGGCGACGATGCGGTTGGCCTCCGCCCCGTCGCGCGCCCAGTGCACCGTGCCGCCCGCCCGCTTCACCGAGCGCTCGAGCTCCTCGAGGTGGACGTCGAGGTGGCGCAGCGCGCGTTCCTTGATCCTCCGCCCCGCCTCCCGCAGCGCCTCCCAGTCCTCGACCTCGGCGACGACCGTCTCGCGCTTGGCCACTATCGTCCGCGTGGCCTTGCGCAGGTTGCGCCGCTGCTGGCTGTCGCGCAGCGCCACCGCCGCGGCGGCGGGGAACCCGTCGCGCGCGCTCACGGGGACGGCGCGCCTTCGGTCGACGCGAGGATCTCGGCGAGGTGCACCGCGTCCACGCCGGCCCGCTGCCGGCTCAGCCCGCCGCCGATGTGCAGCAGGCACGAGTTGTCGAGCGCGGCGCACACGTCCGCGCCGGTGGCGAGCACGCAGTGCACCTTGTCGGCGAGCATCGCCGCCGACACATCAGCGTTCTTCACGGCGAACGTGCCGCCGAACCCGCAGCAGGTCTCGGCCTCCGGCAGTTCGACGAGGTCGATCCCGCGTACGGCGCGCAACAGCCGCAGCGGCGCGTCGCCGACCCGCAGCCCGCGCAGCCCGTGGCAGGCCGGGTGGTAGGTCACGCGGTGCGGGTACATCGCGCCGACGTCCTCGACCCCGAGCCGCCCGACAACGAACTCCGAGAGCTCGAAGGTCTTGGCCCGCACCGCGTCGACGGCCGCCACCAGCGCGTCGTCGCCCGTCAGTGCCGCCAGCCGCGGGTACTGCTCGCGGACCATGGCCACGCACGACCCGCTCGGCGCGACGATCACTTCGAGGCCGGCCTCCTCCCCGAAGGCCCGGACGAAGCGCCGCACGAGCGGCAACGCGCCGTCCGTGTACCCGGCGTTCGCGTGCACCTGGCCGCAACACGTCTGCTCGAACGGGAAGGCCACGTCACAGCCCAGCCGCTCGAGCACCGCGACTGTCGCCCTCCCCGTCTCCGGGAAGAGCGTGTCGTTGATACACGTGATGAACAGGCCGACTCGCGGGCGTCGCGTCATCGCTCGTCCACTACGCGTCCCCGACCAGAGACTGCGACCAGTCCGAAGCACGGCGGCGCACCGGCTCCCCCACACGACTTCGAGACGCTCGCCCAGGCGGCCTCCTGCGAGCGCCGTGTCGTCGCCTCGACGACACGGCGCTCGACGTCCCACCGCCCAAGCCGGCTCGCGAGCCGCTGCCGGTTTCGCCTGCGGGTATCCACTTAGCTTAGTAGGACTTTGGTGGTGGGGTGAGCACGGCCTGTTGCAAGAGGCGGTAGAAGAGCAGGCTGCGGCCCGTGGAGGTGCGACGGTTGAAGCGGAAGCTGAACTCGTTCAGGCAGGCGTCGGGTGTCGGGGGCTGACCGAGCCCTGGTGGGTGCCGAGCAGCCAGCGCTTGAGCAGACACGGCGGCATCGCCGACATGCGCAGAAACGTCACCGCGACCTGATCACTATCCGCTCATGCGTGTAGCCGTGCTCGGGCACCGTCCAGCCCGGCTGGCGACGTGTCGGCCGCGTCCGGGCCCGGCGCGCGTCGGCGTGGCCGGCGACGATGCGGCCGCCGTCAGCGGTCAGTCGGAGTCGGAGTCGGAGTCGGAGTCGGAGTCGGGGCCGCCCTTCCGCGTGATGTGCAGGGCGACGTCTTGCTTGAAGGTCGGTGAGGTGAGCGTGCGGTCGCCGCCGGGGTGGTGGATGTTCTCCCGCCGGGTGACGCGGCCGGTGGTCGGGTTCAGCCATCTGGCGTGGTAGTGGCCGGCGGGCAGGCGCAGCGTCAGCGGGACCTGTCGCTCGACGTTGGGGGACTCGCCGCCGCCGCCGCGGGGGCCGCCGCCGCCGTCGTCGAGGTAGATGGCGTAGTCCCGGCCGTGGCGTACGAGCGCCTCGGCCTGGATGTCTGAGGGCAGGGCGCCGGCGATCACCGCGCGGTCGGGGACCAGGTTGACGAGGTCGAGTCGCTCGAGGAAGTCCTTGAGCACGCGGAGCTGGCGGCGGAGCTGCTGGCCGCCGCCGCAGCAGGACTGCGGCGGGATCGGCTCGCGGCCGTCGGGCGAGTCGACCGTGAAGGAGAAGTCGAGGTTGTTGTAGAGCGCGCCGCCGGCCAGCAGGAACCGCCAGCCCTGGATCCGGTAGGGGGTGTCCGCGGGTCCCTTGAACCCGGTCTCGTCGTCGCCGATTGCGCGGTCGAGC
>JBOGYU010000523.1:0-3401 GCA_050696935.1 Solirubrobacteraceae bacterium
GCCGAGCGCAGCTCCAGCACCTCGACCGCCTTCAGCGCCTCCGCGGCCCGGCGCGACTGGGCCTGCTCGGCCGCCTCGGCCCGGCGCGCGCGGCGCTCCGCGAGCACCGCGCGGTCGATCACCTCACCGCCGGCGTCCGGCTCCTCGGGAGCGGCCGCGACGGGCGGTGGCTCGACGCCTCGGGAGAGCGGCGGGAGACCGGCCCGGACGCCGGTCGGCCACTCGAGCCACTGCGCCTCGGGGTCGGTCGCGACCAGCTCGGCGGGGACGAGGTAGGTGCCGCGCCAGGAGTCGGGGTCGCGGCTGAAGCGGGCGTCGGGCAGCGAGTCGAACCGGTGCTCGCGCCCGGCCGCCCGCAGTGCCAGCGCTGGGAGGCCGGCCTCACGCACGCCCGCCTCGATCCAGCGGCCCCGCACCCGCACGAGCCCGCTCTCGGCGCCCGACGGGAGCCACTCGACGGTCTCGACGGCCAACCCGCGCAGCGCGGGGACGGCGGATGACGGGGACTCGGCCACGGTCCGGGCATGGTCCCAGACGGCGCGGCGCCACGAAAGGCCGGCCGGGCGGCCCACGAAAGGGCGGCCGGGCGGCGCCACGAAAGTGCGGTCGGGCCTACCCGTCCGACCCGCCGCGCCGCGCGGCCAGCAGCACCACGCCGGCGACGACGGCGAGCGCCCCGCCCGCCAACACGGCCTTGGGCACGTAGGTCGAGCCGTAGCGGCGGCGGAGGAAGAGCTTGCCTCCGTGCCAGACGGCCATGCCGAGGAGCTTGTAGAGCATGGCCGAGTTCTACCCGTTCCGCAGCCTGTGAGCCATGCGGGACTGCAGCGACCAGAGCTCGATGAACCCGGGCGACGCCTGCTGGGAGAACAGCCCGCCGGACTCGGCGAAGGTCGCGAGCTGGGCGTCGTACACCGCGTTCTCGCTCTCGCGGGTCACGACGCGGACCGACCCCTTGAAGAGCTTCAGCCCGATCGTCCCCGTCACCCGCTCGTTCACGTGCCGGATGTACGCCTCGATGTCGGTCCGCAGCGGCTCCCACCACAGCCCCGCGTACACGAGGTAGGCCCACTTCTGGTCGAGCGCCGGCTTGAACTGGTTCTGGTGGATGGTCCCGGTCAGCCGCTCGAGCTCGCGGTGGGCCTTCAGGAGGATCGCTGCCGCCGGCACCTCGTAGATGTCGCGCACCTTCAGCCCGACGATCCGGTCCTCGATGTGGTCGACGATCCCGACCCCGTGCCGCATGCCGATCTCCGCCGCCGCCTCGATCAGCTCGACCGGCTCCATCCGCGAGCCGTTCAGCGCCACAGGAACGCCGGCAACGAACTCGACCTCCACCAGCTCCGGCTCGTCCGGGGCCAGCTCCGGCCGGGTGACGAGCTGGAACACGTCGTCGTCCGGCGCATGACCGAGGTCCTCGATCCACCGCCCCTCGGAGGAGCGGCCCCACAGGTTGTCGTCGATCGAGTACGGCGCGGTCTCCGTGCCGCCCTTGACCGGGATCCCGTGCTTGCGCGCGTACGCGATCTCCTCGTCGCGCCCCATCGCCCACGAGCGCACCGGCGCGATCACCTTCAGCTCCGGCGCCAGCGTGGCCACCGTGCCCTCGATCCGCACCTGGTCGTTGCCCTTGCCCGTGCAGCCGTGGGCGATCGTGTCGCAGCCGGTGCGGCGCGCGTACTCGACCGCGAGCTTGGCGATCAGCGGGCGGCCCAGCGCGGTGAACAGCGGGTAGCCGTCGCCGTAGTCGGCGTTCGCCTGGATGGCGGGCAGCACGTACTCGCGCGCGAACTCCTCCCTCGCGTCGACCACGTGGCAGTCGAGCGCGCCGAGCCGGAGCGCCTTGCCGTGCACGACCTCGTAGTCCTCGCCCGGCTGCCCGAGATTGACGGTCAGCGCCACGACCTCGGCCTCGTACTCGTCCTGGATCCACTTGAGCATCACGCTCGTGTCGAGGCCGCCTGAGTACAGGAGCAGCACGCGCCCGACCTCGCCGGGCTGGGCCAGGTAGGTGGCCACGCGCGTGGACTCGGGGTCGGCGACGCGGTGGACCTCGGTGCGGGACTTGGGATCGCGGGGCTCGTCGGTCATCGCAGCGAGAGCCTACGGGGCGCGACCCCCTGCGGGCTGACCGGCGGCTGTTTCGGCATCCCGCGTTGGTAGGGTGGGATCGGACCGGACGTCCATGGAAGGAGGAGCACCGTGCTCACCCTGACACCCACCGCCGCGGAGGCCGTGCGCCAGCTGGTCGCCTCCGCGCCGATCGACGACGACGGCGGCCTGCGGATCTCCGCCGGAGAGACGACTGCCGCCGGGACCGCGCTGCAGATCACGCTCGTGGAGAGTCCCGAGACGCAGGACCAGTCGGTCGACGAGGAAGGCGCTCACGTCTACCTCGAGCCCGAGGTCGCGCAGTTCCTCGACGACAAGGTGCTCGATGCGCAGGTCGACGAGGGGCGAGTGAGCTTCGCCGTCCGCGAGCAGGGCGGCGACCCGCGGATGGACAGCAGTCCGCCCGAGGCCTAGCACCGGCATTCGGAAGTACGCACCGTTCCGGCGCCGGCGACCACCGGCGACCGCACGTACTTCCGAACACCGGTACTAGCGATCCCGAGGCAGGGCGCCGGCGGTGCGCATGTAGCGGAAGCCGTCGGCGTCCTCGTCCTCGACATAGCCGGCGTCCTCGACCTGGTCGTCGGAGTCGCGCGCCTCGCGCAGCCAGCGCGCGCCCGGCAGGTCCGCCAGCCCCGCCGCCTCGTCGAAGATCCGCACCGGGTCGGCGGCGAGCTTCTCCGCGCTGCGGCGGTGCAGCGGCGCCACCAGCAGCGCCTCGCCGTCGTCGCCCTCCGCCGCCAGGCTCAGGCCGACGAGGCCCATGACCAAGGGCCGCGGGCTGTCGAGCCGCACCGCGAGCGCCGCCACCCGCTCGCTCCAGGCGCACAGCAGGTCGCCCCGATCGTGGTCGACCGCCTCGCGGAACGCCGCCTGCCAGGCGGGCTCGGCCTCGGTGAAGGACTTCACGGCGCGGCCGATCCGGGAGTCCTCCGCGCACGGGATCGGGTTCCCGTAGTAGCCCTCCCCTCGAGGGAGGTCGAGGACGGTGAGGGTGTCGTGCACGTCCATCCCTCGCCAGTCAAGCACGCCGGGCCGGCGAGGAGAAGCGCCGACCGTTCAGTTGCGGCGCAGCGCGTCCCGGACGTACGGCGTCGCGAACCCCGCCGCCCCCGCGAGCAGGACCACCAGGAACGCCAGCAGTAGGCCGGGATCGTCGGGCGCGCCGGGAACGGAGGGCAGCCGGGTGGCGGACTCGCCGCGCACGCCTCCGCTGCCGTCGCCGCCGCCGTTCGGTGCTGCGCCGCCGGCGCCGTCGCCGCCGCCGCCGCCCGCCGTGGTGCCACCGC
>JBOGYU010000524.1:0-3392 GCA_050696935.1 Solirubrobacteraceae bacterium
CTCGGCCGCCGCCCCGGCGAGGCATGGGCCGCCGCCCGCTTCGCCGGCCCGCACCTGCGCGACGACCTGCTCGACCGCGGCGTGATGGTCGAGACGCTCGAGACCGCGACGCGCTGGTCGAGCCTGGAGGCGCTGCACGCCGCCGTGCGCGCCGCCCTGCCGGGCACGCTGTGCGCCTGCCACGTCTCGCACCTGTACCCGACCGGCGCGTCGCTGTACTTCACCGTGCTCGCACGGCAGGACCCGGACGACCCCGCCGGTCGATGGCGCGCGCTCAAGGCCGCAGCGACCGACGCGATCGCCGCGGCCGGCGGCACGATCACCCACCACCACGCGGTCGGCCGCGACCACGCGCCGTGGCTCGGCGGCGAGGTCGGCCCGCTGGGCCTCGACCTGCTCCGTGCGGTGAAGGAGCGCTGCGACCCGGCGGGCGTGATGAACCCCGGGGTGCTGCTGTCAGATCAGCACTCCGCCTGGTAGAGCGCCTCCTGCATCTGGTCCAGGTTGTCCTCGGTGATGACCTCGAACCCGGTGGCGATCTCGGCCTCAACCGGCCGGCCCTCGAGCTGGTTGTACGCCTGCTCGACGCCGAGGCTGCCGATCTCGGCCGGCTTCTGGGCGATCAGCGCCTGCACGAGGCCCTCCTCGAGGTCCTCGACCTGCTTGGGGCCGGCGTCGAAGCCGACGATCTTCACGTCGCCGAGCTTGCCCGCCTGGCGCAGGCCCGACGCGGCGCCCTCGGCCGAGAACAGGTTCGTCGCGAAGATGCCCTTCAGGTCCGGGTGCCTGGAGAGCGTCGACGTGACGATCTGCGCGGCGATCGCCGGGTCGTCCTGCGAGTACTCCTGGCCGAGGTACTCGACGCCGGGCTGGCCCTCGACCTCCTCCTCGAAGCCCTGGCCGCGGGCGTCCGTGGTCGAGATGCCGGGCTTGACATTGACGACCATGACCTTGCCCTCGCCGCCGATGAGCTCCAGCAGCGTGCGGCCGGCCTCACGACCGCCCTCGAGGTTGTCGGATGCGATCTGCGAGACCGCCATGTCCGGCTGCTCGAGCGTCGTGTCGACGAGCACGATCTCGGAGTCCTGCGACGCCTGCTGGATCGGCGCGAACATCGCCTTGGTGTCCGTCGGCGCGACCAGGATCGCGTCCGGGCTGCGGGCCGCGACGCTGTCGACGATCGGCGTCTGCTGGTCGGCGGCGAACTCGTCCGGACCCTGGAAGGACAGGTCGACGCCGAGCTCGCGCGCCTTCTCCTGGGCGCCGCAGTTCATCGTGATGTAGAACTCGTCGCCCTTGACGCCGGCGACCAGCGCCATCGTGTAGTCGCCGCCGCCGCCCTCGGCGCCGCCGCCGGCTTCCTCGTCGTCACCGCCGCACGCGGCCATGCCGAGGGCGAGCGCCGCCGCGGCGGCGAGCGCTGTCCATGTGCGCATCTGGGATCTCCTCCTTGTGTGAGCCGTTGCATGCATGTCTGCTCAGCTCCGGTACTGGCTCCTGCGCCGGAGCTGGTCGAGGTAGACGGCGAGGATCAGGACCGCACCGACCGCGACGTCGCGCCAGAACGTCTCCACGCCGACGATCACGAAGCCGTTCTGGAGTACCGCGGGTATGAAGACGCCGATCACCGTGCCCGCGACGGTGCCGATGCCGCCGAACAGGCTGGTGCCGCCGAGCACGACGGCGGCGATCGCCTGCAGGTTGTCGGTCGCGTGGCCGCCGACCGTGGTGGTCGCGAAGCGGGCCAGGCTCATGAAGCCCGCGAGGCCGGCGAGCAGGCCCGCGAGCCCGTAGACCATGATCAGGTGCCGGTCGACGTTGATGCCGGCGCGCCGAGCGGCCTCGTCGTTGGACCCGATCGCGTACGTGTGGCGCCCGAAGCGCGTCGCGTGCAGCACGATCCCGAACACCAGCGCCACGCCGGCGGCGATGATCACGAGCCACGGGATCTGGTCGAACAACCGGCCGACGCCGATCGTGTCGACGAGCGTGAACGGCACGTCGCGCACGTCGACGCCGCCGGTGATGATCAGCGCGAAGCCGAGCGCCATGCCGAGCGTCCCGAGCGTGACGATCAGCGGCGGCACGCGGGCCTTGGTGATCAGCACGCCGTTGATCAGGCCCCAGCCGAGCCCGCAGCCGAGCGAGACGGCCAGCCCGATGAGGATCACGCCCCAGCTGTCGCCGCCGATCGCGATCATCGCCTTCGCGGCGACCACGCCCGAGAACACGAGGACGGAGCCGACGGACAGGTCGATGCCGGCCGTGATGATGACGAACGTCATCCCGACCGAGATGACGAGCAGGATCGCCGCGTTGGTGGCGATGTTGCGGACGTTGTTGACGGTGGCGAACGCGCCCGGCTCGAGCAGCGCGAACACGACGCACATCGCGACGAGGATCACCAGGATCTCGGTGACCGAGCCCGCCACGAGGCGCTGCCAGCGGGGGACCCGGCGTTCGGGCTCCTCCTCGTCGAGCGGCGGGGCCGGCTCGGTGGTCTCGGTCACGCCCAAGCTCCGCGTGCGCACGCCGGTGCAGGCGTCTGCCGTCGAGCCGTCATGCCGCCTCACCGCCAACGTCCTGCTGCAGCGCGCCCGTCATCGCGGCCACGAGCTCCTCCATCGTGGTGTCCGCAGTCTTCAGCTGCGCGACGCGCTCGCCGAGCCGCAGCACCTCGACCCGGTCGGAGACCTCCATGACCTCGGGCATGTTGTGGCTGATCAGCACGACCGAGAGCCCGGTGTCGCGCACGCGGCGGATCAGCTTCAGCACCGCGCGGGTCTGGACGACGCCGAGCGCGGCGGTCGGCTCGTCCATGAAGACGATCTTGCCCGCCCACGTGACCGCGCGTGCGACGGCGACGCCCTGCCGCTGGCCGCCGGACAGCGTGGCCACCGCGGCCGTCGGGTCCTGGACTCCGACGCCGAGCTGGCCGAACGCCTCGCTCGTGCGCTGCCGCATGGCCCCCTTGTCGAGGAACCCCAGCTTGCCGAGGATCCCGGGTCGCACGTGCTCGCGACCGAGGAACAGGTTGGCGGAGGACTCGAGATCCGGCGCGAGCGCGAGGTCCTGGTAGACGGTCTCGATCCCGAGCTCGCGTGCGGCCACGGGGTTCGGGATCGCGACCGGCTCGCCCTGGAAGAGGACCTCGCCTGCGTCCGGCTCGAGCACTCCCGAGAGCACCTTGACGAGCGTGCTCTTGCCGGCGCCGTTGTCGCCGATGAGGGCGACGACCTCGCCGGGACCGACCGTGAAGTTCGCGCCGCGCAGCGCACGGACGCGGCCGAAGCTCTTGTCGATGCCGCGGGCCTCCAGCAGCGGCTCCGCCATCAGATGCTCACCTCCTGCAGGGCGCCTGACGGCGCGTCGTCGACGGACCACAGCCCGGC
>JBOGYU010000525.1:0-3383 GCA_050696935.1 Solirubrobacteraceae bacterium
ACCCGGGCCCGCCCGGCGACCGCGCCGGCCGGGAGGCCGAGCTGCGCGCACGCTGCCTCGCGCGCCTGCACGCCGAGGGGCTGCTGGAGGGTTTCACCCCCGCGAGCAGAAGCTGAACCCGTCTACACTCGTAGGTTCGCGCCGCCCTCCCCGATGAGCCGCTCGCAACGCTACAGGCGACGCCGCCGCGGCCGCGGCCGCCATCGCTCCCAGGCCCTGCTCGCCGTCATGGTGGTGCTGGTGCTCGTCGGCGTGGCGGGCCTCTCGGTGGTCGGCTGGGTGGTCTCCACCGCCGCCTCGGCGCCCGCGTTCTCGTCGCTCAAGCAGCGCGACCCCGGCTCCAACACCGAGGTGCTCGCCGCCGACGGCACCCGCCTGGGGTGGATCTCCGCCGACGAGCTCAGCCGCCCGGTCGACGGCGACAAGCTCCCCAAGCTCCTCAAGGACGCCACGATCGCGATCGAGGACGAGCGCTTCTACAGCCACCAGGGCGTCGACTACGAGGGCATCATCCGCGCCGCGGTCGCGAACTTCGCCAGCCGCGAGACCGTCCAGGGCGGCTCGACGATCTCGATGCAGCTCGTCCGCAACCTCTACACCGCCGACCGCGCGCGCGAGGGGCTGGCCGGCTACCAGCGCAAGATCCGCGAGGCCAAGCTCGCCGAGGAGCTCGAGAACGAGCACTCGAAGGAGTGGATCCTCGAGAAGTACATCAACACCGTGCCCTACGGCACCGTCGGCGGGCAGACCGCGATCGGGGCCGAGGCGGCGTCGCTGATCTACTTCGGCAAGCACGTCCAGAAGCTCCACCTGCACGAGGCGGCGCTGCTGGCCGGCCTGCCGCAGGCGCCGTCGCTGTACTCGCCGATCTCCAACGAGCCGGGAGCGCTGCGGCGGCGCAACGAGGTGCTGCGCAAGATGGCCGAGCTCGGCATGGTCCGCCCGGAGTCGGCCCGGCGGGCGATGGAGCGCGGGCTCGACCTCGACCCGTCGCGCTACTTCACCCGCCGCCGCGAGAGCTACGTGTTCGACTTCGTCAAGGACGAGCTGATCAAGGAGTACGGCGCGCAGCAGGTGCGCCTCGGCGGCCTCGTCGTCCACACCACGATCGACCTCGACAAGCAGGAGCAGGCGCGCCGCGCGATCGCGACCGAGATGGGCGAGATCGGGCCGTCCGCCGCGGTCGTCACGATCGACCCGCGCAACGGCCGGATCCTCGCCATGGCCTCCTCGGCCGACTACGGCCAGTCGAAGTTCAACCTCGCCGCCCAGGGGCACCGCCAGCCGGGGTCGGCGTTCAAGACGATGGCGCTGATGACCGCCCTGCGCCAGGGCGTGGACCCCGACCGCACGAGCTATACGTCGCGCTCTCCCACGCGGATCGACGAGCCGTCGATCTGCGGGGCGCCGTTCGAGACCAAGACCTACGGCGGGCGCGGCGCCGGCACCATCAGCCTGCGCCAGGCGACCCTGAAGTCAGACAACTCCGTCTACATCCAGCTCGCGGTCGACCTCGGGCCCGACAAGATTGTCGAGACCGCCCACGACCTCGGCATCATCTCCAAGCTCAACGGCTACTGCGCGGAGACGCTCGGCGGCCTCGAGCAGGGCGTCTCCCCGCTCGAGATGGCCAACGCGTACGCGACGATCGCCTCCGGCGGCTACCGCAACCGCCCGACGGCGATCACCAAGGTCGAGCTGCCCAACGGCGAGACGGAGCTGCCCAAGCGCTGGCGTAAGAAGCGCACCAAGGAGTTCACCGACGGCGTGGCCTACAAGGCGGTCGAGATCCTGCAGCAGAACATCGTCAGCGGCACGGGCGGCAACGCGAGCATCGGCTGCTCCTCCGCCGGCGGCAAGACCGGGACGACCGACCTCAACACGGACGCCTGGTTCGTCGGCTTCACGCCTCGGCTGGCGACCGCCGTGTGGGTCGGCTACCCCAACGACCGCACGCAGATGAACGGCCTGTACTTCGGCGGCAACGTCGACGGCGGGACGTTCCCGGCCGCCATCTGGGGCGCCTACATGGAGGAGGCCACCGAGGGCCGCTGCCCGCCGTTCCCCGCCCCGCAGGAGCCGTTCGTGGCGACGCCGTTCTTCGGGGAGTACTCCCGCTCGGGCGCCAGCCGGGTCGGCGGCAGCGAGGACGACACGTACGTCCCGCCGGTGGAGCCGGAGCCGGAGTCCGAGGAGGAGCCCGAGCCGGAGTCCGACGAGGGCGGCGGGGAGTTCGACCCGGAGCAGTACGAGTCAGAGCCCCAGGGGCCGCCCGACACCGGCGAGCCGCCAAGCGGCGGCAACGGCCCGCCTGCCGACCCGGGCGGCGGCGCCCCCGCGCCCGGAGGCGGAGCCGCGGCGCCGTAGTCGCCCGCGACCCCGGCTGGTATAAACGCGCCGCGCATCGAGTCGAAACGCGGTGGAGGTGCTGCGAGACATGGCAACCGGGGTCGTGAAGTGGTTCAGCGACGAGAAGGGCTTCGGCTTCATCACGCCGGATGACGGGGGGCAGGACGCGTTCGTCCACTTCTCGGCCATCGAGGGGGACGGGTTCCGCACCCTCTCCGAGGGGGCCAAGGTCCAGTACGAGCTGGGCGAGGGCCCCAAGGGCCCGCAGGCGACCAACGTGCGGACGCTCTGACGAGAAGACCACGATCCGGGGAGCGGCTTGGCGAAGGAAGAGAAGGTCGAGTTCGAGGGCGAGGTAGTCGAGGCGCTTCCGAACGCCATGTTCCGGGTGCAGCTCGACAACGGCCACGAGGTGCTCGGTCACGTCGCCGGGAAGATGCGCCGGTTCCGGATCCGCATCCTCCCCGGCGACCGGGTCCGCGTGGAGGTCTCGCCCTACGACCTCAACCGCGCGCGGATCGTCTACCGGCACCGGTAGGCGCGCCCTGCGCGAGCTGCGCCTGATCCAGGCGATCGCGGGCACGCTGCAGCGGCGCGAGGGCTCGCGGGTCCTGCGCTGGCTCGGCGACGACTGCGCGGTCGTGCGCGCAGGGGGAGTGGCCGCCGTTTCGGTCGACGTGATGGTCGACGGCACGCACTTCCGGCTCGGCCGCGGCTGGACGGCCGGGGACGCCGGGTGGCGCGCGCTGGCCGGCGCGTTGTCGGACGTCGCCGCCATGGGCGCCGAGCCGGGCGAGGCCTACCTCTCGGTGGTGGTGCCGGACGCATTGAGCGATGTCGACGTCTTGGCCCTGCACGCCGGCGCAGAGGCGCTGGCGGCGGAGTGCGGCGTGACGATCGCCGGCGGCGACCTGGTGGCGGGCCCGGCGCTGACGATCGCCGTGACGGTGGTGGGCTGGGCCGAGGACGAGGCGCAACTCGTGGGGCGCGACGGCGCCCGCCCGGGCGACCTCGTCGGCGTCACCGGCGAGCTG
>JBOGYU010000526.1:0-3382 GCA_050696935.1 Solirubrobacteraceae bacterium
GGCCTCCACGGCCGCCGTCGCCAGTTCGCGCGCACGGTCGGGGTCTCCGTGGGCGGCGAGCAGCCGCGCGCTCTCATCGAGGAGGACGTCCGGCCAGAAGCGCGCCGCGAGCGCCGCCCGCCGGTGCGCGCTCGGGCGAACCGCCATGAACCCGAGCAGCGCCCGCCCGCGCCGGCTCGAGCGGCCCGCCGTCCCAGTCGAGCTCGAGCTCGACGAGGACGCGCACGCGCAGCATGGATCGACCCTATCCGAGCGTGGAGAGGCGCCTCGACAGGAATCCCTGCGCGGGGCCGGCGCTCCCGCGCAGCTGCGGCCCCAGCTCCCGTGTGAGGCGCCGGAAGATGCCCTCCAGCGTCGCGTTCCCGTACGCCGGCGAGGGGTTGCCGACCGTGAGCACTGCGACCGCCACGCGGTGGGTGCCGCGCCGCAGCAGGCCGACCTGGTGGTCGACGGCGCCGGTGTGGTCTCCCCAGCCGCCCTTGAAGTACAGCCGCCAGCCCTCCGGGATCGCCCGGCCCATCCCCCAGCGCTGCGACGGGACGATCGTGCGCAGCAGCCGCATCGCGTAGGCGCGGTGGCGGTCGGGCAGGAGCCGCTCGATGCGCAGGAAGAACCGCGTCTGGTCGCGCGCGGTGATGATCGAGCGGCCCCACACCGGGTCGATCCGGAAGCGGGTCATCCCCGCCGCCCGCGACAGGCGCGCGATCGCCTCGTTGCCGACGAGGTCGCGCACGCGCGTCGCCGCGACGTTGTCCGACCAGCGGACCATCGGCGCCAGCAGCCGGCGGTCGGCGCGCTCCAGCGCGCGGGAGCGCACGCCCGGCCGGCGCAGGTAGGTCACCAGCATCATCGCCTTGACCACGCTCGCCGACGGGAAGTCGCGGTCCATCGCGCGCCCGGCCAGCCGGTCGTCCGTGCGCACGGCGAACGAGATCGTTCCCTGCCGTCCCTGCGCCCACTCGGCGGCGCCCCGCACGTCCGGCCGCCAGCGCTCGCCGGCCGCCGCTCCGGGCCACACCAGGGCGGCGAGCACCAGAGCGGCGGCGAGGCGGCGCATCCGCGCGGACCCTAGTCGATCCTGGTCAGCGCCCCCGAGACGAAGCAGGTGCCCGCGCCGGTCCCGCGGCCCTCCTGGCGCGCCATGCCGTTGACGAGGACATTCGCCGTGCCGAGCTGCACGTAGTAGGAGAACGTGTTCTGGGCCGGGACCCGCAGCGGCGCCTGGGCGCCGGGGCCCAGCGACTCCACCGCCCCGTCGCCGACGCCCACTCGGCGCGCGACGTTGATCGACACGCCGGTGCCGTTGACCCACGCGAGCTGGATGACGGGATCCTCCACCCCGGGCCGTGCCGCCTGGTCGCTGCACTGGGCGGTCAGGGTCCCGAGCGATCCGGACGTCACCAGCGCCGCCGGCGCGCCCGGCTGGTCGTCGGCCACCTCGAGCCGGCGCTCGAACGACTCCGTGAACGGCACGTCGGCGAGGAACTGGTTCGGGATCCGCCCCTTGTCCGCGCCCTTGCGCTTCGTCGCCACGAGCTCGCCGGCCGCGCGCGACAGCGTCGAGGTCGGCGAGACGGCGTGCCGGCCGTCGACCTTGCCCGCGTTGCGGGCATAGTTCACCGCCGCGATGCTCGTGCCCCCGAGCGAGACGAACAGCGCGATGGAGGCCACCGTCATCGACGGCGACGGCCGCTTGATCCGCATCACCACAACCCCCTTGGAGACGATCGTTCCATGAGCGACGAACCCGCCCGCGGCCGGAACGGAGCGGCCCTTGGGCCGAGCACGCGCGCGGTGCACGCCGGGCTGCCGCCGGCGGCGCAGGGGGAGCCGCTCCTGCCCGGGCCCGTCATGGCCGCGCCGTTCCACCTGCGCGGGCCGGTGGACGCCGCCGCGTACGGCTACGCGCGGGACGGGAACCCGACCTGGACCCACCTCGAGCGCGCGCTCGGGGAGCTCGACGGCGGCGAGTCCGTCGCCTTCGCCTCCGGGATGGCCGCGCTCAGCGCGGTCGTGCTCCCGCGGCTGCGCCCGGGCGACGTGCTGGTGGCGACCGGCGACGGCTACCCCGGCATCCGCAAGCTCGCCGCCGGCCACCTGGAGCCGCGCGGCGTAGAGGTCCGGCTCGTGCCGACGGACACCGCGGCGATCGTGGACGCCGCGCGCGGCGCGGCGCTGATCTGGGTGGAGACCCCGTCCAATCCGCGGCTGGACGTGTGCGACGTCGCCGCCGTGGCGGAGGCGGCCGGCGGCGCGCTCGTGGCCGTCGACAACACGGTCGCGACGCCGCTCGGCATGCGCCCGCTCGACCACGGCGCCGACTTCGCGATGGTCTCCGGCACCAAGTCGCTGTGCGGGCACGCCGACCTGCTCCTCGGCGCCGTCAGCGTCCGCGACGGCGCCCTGGCGGAGGAGCTCCGCACCTGGAGGTCGGTGACCGGGGCGGTCCCCGGCCCGCTCGAGGCGTGGCTGGCGCACCGGTCGCTGGCCACGCTCGGCCTGCGCCTCGAGCGCTCGCAGGCGAACGCCCGCGCGGTGGCGGATGCGCTCAGGGGCCGATCGGCGGACGTCCGCTGGCCGGGAGTCGGTGCGGTCGTCGCGTTCGCGCTGCCCTCGGCCGAGCACGCCCAGGCGTTCCTCGACGCGTGCGAGCTGGTGAGCGAGGCGACGAGCTTCGGCGGCGTGCACTCGACCGCCGAGCGCCGTGCCCGCTGGGGCACGGACGACGTGCCCGAAGGCTTCATCCGCTTCTCCGCGGGCTGCGAGGACACCGCCGACCTGGTACAGGACGTGCTTCAGGCCCTCCCATGACGAAGGGCCCGCCGGAGCGGGCCCTTCATCAGTTGGGCGGAGGGGTCAGGTCCGCCTCGCGGGGCCGCCCGAGGGTGAAGGGGCGGCTCCCATAGCCGGGGATCGCGGGTCAGACGATCCCACCGGAGGGGAGCGGGAACCGCCGAGCCTCGCCGGATCCCGCATATGTGGTTCGCAACGTCCCTGTCGCATTCCGCGGCGGCGGATTCACTTCCCGTCGCCGCGGAGTGGATGATGCGCGCCGCCGGTTGGCGAAACCTTGGAGAAATCTTGGCGGCCCGGTAGCGTCTCCCGGGAGTGGGTCAAGACACAGGGTGGACGATACGGCTGTGCGGGCCGGTGGGAGTCGAGCACGGAGGTCGCTCCCTGGCGGCGGGTCTGCCGGGAAGGCAGGGCCGGCTCCTGTTCGCCTACCTCGTCCTGAACCGCGAGCGCGACTGCGGGAGGGCCGAGCTGATCGACGTCCTGTGGCCCGAGCACCCGCCGGCCGCGGCCGACACGGCGCTCAGCGCGCTGCTCTCCAAGCTGCGCCGCGCCCTCGGCGACGGCGCGCTGGCCGGCCGCTCGGAGC
>JBOGYU010000527.1:0-3381 GCA_050696935.1 Solirubrobacteraceae bacterium
GCGCGCGGCCGCGGCGGGATTCGCGGCCCCCAGGTTGGAGATCACGCGGCAGCCGGCGCGGGCCGCCACGGGCAGGAGCGCGCCCAGCCGCCGCGGCAGCCTGGGATCGTGGCCGGCCTCCGGGTCCGCGCGCCGCGCGCGCAGGCCGGCGACGATCGTCCGCTCGGCGAGGCACTCCAGGACCACGTCCTCGACCAGGCCCGAGCCGGCGAGCGCGACGGCCGGCTCGATCCGGTCGCCCGCGAAGCCCGCTCCCGCCGCGATCGTCCGGCCCGCCACGGTCAGTGAGCTCTCCGATGAGTGTGACGTGAGGGGTGCACTAGATCCCGAGGTAGGACTCGCGCACGCGCGGATCGTCGAGCAGCTCGCCCGCCGCGCCGGTCATCGCGATCCGCCCCTGCTCGAGCACGTACGCGCGCGTTGACATCTCGAGCGCGTCGGCCACGTTCTGCTCGACGATCAGCACCGTGAGCCCGCGCTCGGCGAGCGTCCGGATCAGCCCGAAGACCGTCTCCACGACGGCCGGGGCGAGCCCGAGCGACGGCTCGTCGAGCATCAGCAGCTTGGGCCGGGACATGATCCCGCGCGCCAGCGCGCACATCTGCTGCTCGCCGCCCGACAGCGACCCCGCCAGCTGGTCCTGGCGGCCGGCGATCGCCGGGAACAGCTCGAGCACCTCGTCCAGGGTGGACTGGAGCTGCGCGCGGGCGGCGCGGTGATAGGCGCCCAGCTTGAGGTTCTCGCGCACGGTCAGGAACGGGAACAGCCGGCGGCCCTCCGGGACCATCACGACGCCAGCGGCCACGATGTCGCTGGCCCGCGTGCCGCCGATGTCGCGGCCGTCGAGCACCACGCGGCCGGCGGTCCGGCGCAGCAGCCCCGAGATCGTGTTGAGCAGCGTGGTCTTGCCGGCGCCGTTCGGCCCCAGCACGGCGACCACCTCGCCCGCGGAGACCGTCAGCCCGACCTCGTGCAGGACCGGCACGTCGCCGTAGCCGGCCGACACGCTCTCGACCCGGAGCAGCTCCGTCATGCCTTCCGCGCTCCCAGGTAGGCCTCGACGACCTGCGGGTCCTGGAGCACGTCCTCAGTGGCCCCGGCGGCGATCGTCGCCCCGTGGTCGAGCACGATCACGCGCTCGGCGAGCGCCCGCACGACCTTCAGGTTGTGCTCGATCAGCAGCACGGTCAGCCCGCCGGCGTTGAGCCGCCGGACGATCTCGACCGCCTCGCCGGCCTCGCGCGGGTTCAGGCCGGCCATCACCTCGTCCAGGAGCAGCACCTGCGGCTCGCCGGCGAGCGCGCGCGCGACCTCGAGCCGCTTGCGCTCGGAGAGCGTGAGCTCGGACGCCGGCACGTCGGCGCGGTCGGCGAACCCGAGGGTCTCGAGCGTGCGCATGGCGTGCCGCTCGGCGGCCCGCCGTCCCCGGTGCCGGAGGAACGCCCCGACCATCGCGTTGTCGCGCACGCTCAGCGACATCAGCGGGCGGACGATCTGGAACGTGCGCGCCATCCCGAGGCCGGCGCGCTGGTGCGGCCGCAGCCGGGTGATCCGCTGCTCGCGCAGGTACACCTCCCCCTCGCTCGGCCGCAGCTGGCCGGTGAGCAGGTTGAACAGCGTCGTCTTGCCCGCGCCGTTCGGCCCGACGATGCTCACCAGCTCGCCGGGCTCCACCTCGAACGAGACGCGGTCGACCGCCGTGAGCCCGCCGAACCGGCGCGTCAGGCCGTCGGCCTTCAGCAGCGCAGCGGTCATCGGCGCCTCCGTCCGCGCAGCGCGCCGAGCCGCCGGCCCAGGTGCAGCCCGGCCAGCGTCCCCACGATGCCCTGCTTGAAGAACACGGCCGCGAGGATCAGCAGCGCGCCGAGGACGATCAGATGGCCCCCGGGGCCGAGCGAGCCGAGCTCCCCGCGCATGTACAGCGCGCCCGGCTGGACCAGCAGCGCGCCGACGACCGGTCCCGCGATCGTCCCGATGCCGCCGATCAGGGCCAGCAGCGGGAACCGCACGCCGATCTCCCCGAGCTCGAACAGCGACGGCGGGTCGACGAACCGGACGTGGAGCGCGAACAGGCCGCCGCCGATGCCCGTGAACGCGGCGCTGACCAGCAGCCCCGTCGTCTTGACGGCGAGCGGGTTGACGCCGGCCGCCCGCGCGGCGTCCTCGTCCTCGCGCACCGCGAGCAACGAGTAGCCGAGGCGGCTGCGCGCGATCGCCAGCGCCGCCGCGACGACGACCGCCATGAAGACGAACATCAGGACGGCGTACTTCCACGGCTCCGGGAACAGCGACGCCTGGAACGGGATCGACACGCCGCGCGGGCCGCCCGTGAAGTCGAAGTAGTTGGCGAGCGCGAACGCCACCTCGTTCAGCGCCAGCGTGCCGATCGCGAAGAACGGCCCGCGCAGGCGGAAGATCGGCAGCGCGAGCGCGGCGGCCACCAGCGTCGCGATCCCGGCCGCCGGCAGCAGGGAGAGCCACGGCGACCAGCCGTGCCGCGCCTGCAGCAGCGCGACGGTGTACGCGCCGACGCCGAAGAACACCCCGTGGCCGAGCGAGAACTGGCCGCCGAACCCGCCGATGATGTTCCACGCGGACGCGAGCCCGGCGAACAGCAGCCCGACCGTGATCAGGTTCAGCCAGTACGCGTCCTGGCCGAGCACGAACGCCGCGACCGCCAGCGCGGCCATGCCGGCCGCGTAGCGTCCCCACGCGCCGGTGGTGCTGCGGCCCGTGGCCGGGACCGGCCTCATCTAAAGCCCGCCTCCTCCTCGCCCGCGCGCCCCAGCAGGCCGCTCGGGCGGACGACCAGCACCGCCACGAACAGCAGGAACCAGATCGCCTGCTTGAGGCTCGGGTCGATGTAGAACCCGGAGAACGCCTCGACCAGCCCGACGATCATGCCGCCGATGAACGCCCCGGCGATGCTGCCGAGCCCGCCCAGGATCACCACGGCGAAGGCCGGCAGGATGAAGTTGAAGCCGATCCCCGGCGTGGCCGTGTAGATCGGGGCCAGCAGCACGCCCGCCAGCGCCGCGAGCGCTGCCCCGACGCCGAACGTCAGCATGTACACGCGCTCGACGTTGATGCCCATCAGCCGCGCCGCCCGGCGGTCGAACGCGACGGCACGGACGGCGGTCCCGAGCATGCTGCGCCGCAGGTACAGCGGCAGGGCGACCGCGATCGCGATCGCCACCACCAGCACGACCAGCCGCGGCACGCTGACCGTCGCGATCCCGAGGTCGAGCGTGCTGGTCGAGTACGCGGTCCTGGTCGTGCGCGGGACGCCCCGCGTGGAGGCGAGCACGATGTTCTCGAGCAGGATCACCAGCCCGAAGGTGGCGAAGATCTGCATCATCGGCTCGTCGAGCAGCGGCTGGA
>JBOGYU010000528.1:0-3375 GCA_050696935.1 Solirubrobacteraceae bacterium
AGCGCCAGCCCGCGCTCACACCTGACCCAGTAACCGCCGCCCGCGCCACCCCAGCAACAAGGCCGCAAACTGCCTACACGAACGCCAGCAACCAGCCGCTCATCAACCGCGAGCCGCGGAAAATGCGACTAGCGGACGAGTACGCGGACCGAGAAGTCCTCGGTGCAACGCACCACAAGCGCCGTAAGGTGGAAGACGGGACGCCCGTCGGGTCCCGGTGCCGTCCGACATCCTCCTTACCAACCTCGAGGATGGCACGCCTATCCGCGGGGAAGTCGAGATCGCGCGTGACCATAGACCCCGTTTTCGCGATCATCCAGGCGCTCGCCCGCGCCGCGCATGTCGCCACGCCCAACCAGTACGAGCGTGTGCGCAGGCACGTATTCCGGGGCAGCTTCCGCGAGCTAGCTGATCCGCCGCAGATTGATGTCTCCGTGCTGTTCGTCGACTCATCGACCCTCGGCGCGCAGATGTCTCACCTCACGGCCGCCGCCCCGACGTCGCGAAACATCTACTCGAGAGTTCGAGGACGTGATGCAGTCCGTGCGGCGCATCGCCGGACTAGACATCGAACGGCCGGACGCGGGGTCGCTCGCTTTACGCGTTCGCTGGGCGTGGGAGCCGGCTCTCCCGGCACGGCGCTAGCCGCAATATCGTTCCCGTCAAGCCTGCGACGGGGTCGCCGTCGCGCGCTTGCTTCTGGTCGGATGCGAGCGCGAGTCGGGAGTCCGAGAGAACGCTCGCCGCTCGTCCAGAGGGGCAGTGTGCGGCGCGGCGATTGGGCCGTCGCCGGCGAGCGCTTCGGTGGCGGAGCAGGCGTATGCGGAGCCGCTCGCCCTCGGCGGCGCACTTTTCAGTTCCTGGAAGTGGCGCAGTGTTGGGCTCGTGGCGTCACGCGGGTCGGGATCAGTTGCAACGTCTGAGGAACCGCCACCAATAGAGCTTGGCCCACGCCAGCGGGGCGTCTCACGCGCGTGACATCGCTATGCCGGGCGGGGCGGCTACAGCTCGTCGAGAGGGCCAAACTGGCCCTCGGTGGGCTCCGCTCAGCAGAACCACGGCTCGGTGAGCCGTGGCCTCCCCTCGGTCGAGCCGGCGAGGATCGGCTCGGCGCGGCCGGCGGGCGACGGCGATCGCCCAGCCGCCTCGAGCGCCGCCGCGCGCACCTTCGCGAACGTCTCGGGGATCGGCTCGGAGCCCGCCGCGCTCTGCTGGACGAGCGCCGCGAGGCGGGCCTGGAGGCGGTCGCTGTCGGGGTCGATCGGGGTCCACCTGTAGCTGAGCCGCTCGGCGTCGTAGTCTCCGAGGTGCGGGCGCATGTCGGGGCGCTCGAGCAGCAGCGATCCCTCGGGGAGCAGCAGGCGGATCGTGTACTGGACCGGATCGACGTTGCCGACGAGGTCGTGCTCGGCCACGAAGTCGAGCATCTCGACCACGTCGTCGGGCGTCGTCCAGGGCGTGAACGGCATCCACGACGGGCGGATCTCGATTCCGTGCTCCCTGAGCAGCGCGATCGCCCGTGCGGCTTCCTCGGTCGTGTGGCCCTTGTCGAGCCGCTCGAGGATCTCGTCGTTGACCGACTCGAACGCGGAGACCGCGAACAGGCAGCCCGCCTCGGCGAGCGCCGGCCAGAGCTCGGCGTCGCGCAGGATGTGCTCGACCTTCGTCGTGCAGTCGAAGGTGAGGTCGGGGAAGCGCTCGTGCATCGCCTGCACGACGCGCAGTGAGTGGCGGCGGCCGTTGAGGAAGTCGGGATCGCCGAAGGTGATGTGGCGGGCGCCCAGCTCCACGAGGCTCGCGATGTCCCGGACCACGGTGTCTGCGCCCACGATGCGGATGCGCCCGTCGTAGACGGGGGGCACCGGGCAGTGGCGGCACCGGTGCACGCAGCCGTGGCTCGCCTCGACGTAGCCCACGAGCCGCTCGTCGCCCCCGAGCGCGAGGTGCGCGTAGCGCTCGAGCGGCGGCAGCAGGTCGCGTGCCGGCAACTCGAACTCGCCCCGGCCGAGCTGGATGAGCGGCTCGTCCGCTCGCGCGTCGGGCGGACCGCCGGCCGCCAGCTCGCCGACCCACGCCGTCAGCGCCGGCTCGTACTCGCCGGCGATCGCGCGGTCGGCCAGCGCGCCGACCGTGAGGTCGCGGCTCACCGGCGCGTAGAGGCCGTAGAAGCAGACCGGCAGCTCGGGGCGTGCGCGGCGCACGCCGGCCGCCGCCCGCATCGCCAGGCGCATCGCGGTGTGCATCGGCACCGAGAAGCCGGCGGCCTGCGCCCACTCGAGCGCGCCGGCGTCCCAGCGCTCGACCGACAAGTCAAGGCAGCGCACCTCGTGCCCCGCCTTACGCAGCGCAGCCGCCGGCGAGGCCAGGTGCAGCGGCTGGTGGCCGAGCTCGTAGGTCGAGACGAGCAGGACGCGCATCGCTTCAGGAGCCTAGCCCCGCACCGCCGCGCCCGCCGACCGCTCGCTGGCCGAGGGCTCGGCGATGTCGATCTCGAGCCGCTCGTGCGCCGCGCGCAGTGCGTGCTCGACCTGCGCGGGCGTCTCGCCGCGGGCAAACAGGAAGCCGAGGTAGCGGTCGCCCTCCGGCAGGGGGCGGACGGGACGGCCGCGGCCGATCGAGATCTCGAGCCCGGCGATGCCGGGCACGGCGCGCGCGTCGTCCTGGCCGCGCACCTCCCGCAGTACGCCCGCGCGGGGGATCGGAAGCATCATCACGCCCGACGCCGCCGCCTCGCGGCGGAGGTCGCCGACCGGCAGCGCGAGCGCGTGGCGCAGGATCACCTCCTCGAGGCTCACACCGACGCCGAAGCGAAGAGAGCGCGAGCACAGCCCGCCGATCGAGCGCGCGGCGAGCTCGAGCATCCACACGTGCCCGGCGTGCACGCGCAGCTCCGCGTGGACGGGGCCCTCGCGCAGCCCGAGCGCGCCGCAGGCATCCGCGGTCGTGCGGGTCACGGCCGCGACGATCTCGCGCGGCAGCCGCGACGGCGTGGTGAAGATCGTCTCCTCGAAGTAGGGGCCCTCGAGCGCGTCCGGCTTGTCGAAGACGGCGAGCGGCTCGAGCGAGCCGGCGCGCAGGAGACCCTCAACGGCCACCTCGGCGCCCGGCACGTAGCGCTCGATCAGCAGCGGCCCCTCCGGGTCCTCCCCGGCCTCGGCGAGGATCGCGCGAACCCGCGCGGCCGCCGCCGCCGCCGCCCGCGGATCATCCGCCCGGATCACGCCGCGGCTCGCCGACAACGAGAGCGGCTTTACGACGCAGGGAAGCCCGACCTCGGCGGCGACCGCCGCCGAGTCGTCGCTCGGGCCGACCGTGCGATGCTCGGGCTGCGGCACTCCGGCGGCGGCGAGCGCGCGCCGCATCGCAGCCTTGTCG
>JBOGYU010000529.1:0-3342 GCA_050696935.1 Solirubrobacteraceae bacterium
CTGCCAGCTCGCGCTCGGCCTGCGCCTCGCGCCCACGCCGCCCCTGGCGCTCGTCGCGCAGCTCACGCTCGAGCGCGACCGCCTTCGCGTCGGCGGCGGCACGCGCGTCCTCGGCGCGCCGGCGGGATTCGGCGAGCGAGGCGAGCTCGACTGCCTGCGCGCTCCGCTCGGCTTCCTCCTCCTGCTCCCGCCGCTGCCGCTCGGCGAGCGCGGCCGCAGCACCCAGCCCGAATGCCCAGCCTTCGGGGCGCGCTGCATACAGCGACGACGCGAGCAGCGGGAGGTCGGCCCGCTCGGTTGCCTCACGCACGCGTCGGAAGGCCTCGTCGGCGCGCCAGCCGGCGAGCGCGGCCTCGACCTCCGACCGCTCCCCGAATCGCTCCATCACCCGCTCGTGGAAGGTGTCGTCGGTCTCGAGCGCGCGCCACAGCTGCCGGCGGGCCGCGTCCGTCTTGAGGCCGCGCTGATCGAAGCCGGCGAGACGGCGAAGCATCGCCGGCTGCTCGTCGGCTTCGAGCGCCCGCAGCACCTCGGCTGCCGTCTCGAGGAGCGGCACCAGAAGGTGCTCCGGCAGCTCCGGCACCGCGGACCGCCGCGGTGGGCTCGTCACGTTGCCGCCTCCCTCCCAGGTCATCGGGACCGCCAGAGTGCCGCGCCCGGGCCGGGCCCGTAGACTGGCGCGGCCGAACGGCACCGTGGCCGGGACCTCAGGGGGCACATCGGCATGCAAGCCAGGCACGAGGAGCTGACGCTCGAGACGCACGGCGACGGCGACATCCTCGACGTCACCTCCTACGCGCAGAAGGCCGTGGACAACGCCGGCCTCTCCGATGGCCTCTGCACCGTCTTCGTGGCCCACTCGACGTGCGGGATGACGACGATCGAATGCGAGCCCGGCTGCAACGCCGACTTGAACACGGTCCTCGAGCGCGTCGCCCCGCAGGGCCAGCGCTGGGAGCACAACGAGCTCAACGCCGACACCAACGGCCACAGCCATGTGCGCGCCGCCCTTATCGGTCCCTCGGTGACGATCCCCTTCCGCGACGGTGAGCTGCTCGTCGGCACCTGGCAAAAGGTCGTGTGCATCGACTTCGACGACCGGCCCCGGAGCCGCAAGGTCCTGATCCAGCTCCTCGGCACCTAGGAGCTCACGCCGGCTCGGCCAGCTCGTCGACCGGCAGCGTCTCGATCTGCGCCCGACCCGCGCCACACCACCGGCACGTCACGTCCTCCACCTGCTCCTCGAGCACTTCCTCGTCCTCCACCGTCAGGTCGCCGCCCAGGCTGAAGTGGTGGAACGCCCGCGTGCGCCGCGTCGCGACGACGTCGAAGCGGGTGAGGTTGCCGCAGCCGGCGCAGCGGTAGCGGGTGGGGGGCACGGGGGCCGATTCTACGGCCGCCTCTCGCTTTCCCCCGGATCGAACGCATGTTCGGTAGACTGCGGGCCGCATGCCCGCCGCGCTTCCCCCGGGTAAGGGGTCGTCCGACGAGCTCGGGACGCCGCTCGCCGACGTGACCTTCGTCGTCGTCGACCTCGAGACCACCGGGGGGTCACCCCGGACGTGCGAGGTCACCGAGGTCGGGGCAGTGAAGCTGCGGGGCGGTGAGTGCCTCGGGACGTTCCAGACGCTGGTCAACCCGGGCGTCCCCATCCCACCGTTGATCACGGTGCTCACCGGCATCACCGAGGCGATGGTGCTGCCTGCGCCACCGATCTCCGAGGTGCTGCCGCCGCTCCTCGAGTTCATCGGCGCGGCGGTCCTCGTCGGCCACAACGTGCGCTTCGACGTCGCCTTCCTCGACGCCGCCCTGGTCGAGTGCGGCTACCCGCGGTTGGCGCACCGCCGCGTCGACACGCTGGGGCTCGCCCGCCGTCTCGTGCGCGACGAGGTCCCCAACCTGCGCCTCGGCACCTTGGCCCGGCACCTGCGGGCACCGACCACGCCGATCCACCGCGCCCTCGAGGATGCCCGCTCGACCGGGGAGGTGTTCCACGCCCTGCTCGAGCGAGCCGGCACCCTCGGGGTGCTCGGGCTCGACGACCTGCTCGCGCTGCCCACGATCCGGGCCCACCCGTCGGCCAGCAAGCTCAAGCTCACGGCGCGGCTCCCCCGCCGGCCCGGCGTCTACCTGTTCCGCGACCGAGCCGGGCGCGTGCTGTACGTGGGGAAGGCCACCAACCTGCGCAGCCGAGTGCGCAGCTACTTCGGCGGCCACGACCGGCGGACGGTGCCGCAGCTGCTGCGCGAGACGGAGTCGATCGAGCACCTCGAGTGCGCCCACCCGCTCGAAGCGGCCGTGCGCGAGCTCCGTCTCGTCCACATGCACGCCCCGCGGTTCAACCGCCAGGCGAAGGCGTGGCGCTCGTACGCGTACCTGAAGCTGACACTGGGCGAACGCTTCCCCCGCCTCGCGGTCGTGCGAACTGCCCGGCCCGATGGCGGCGTCTACCTCGGGCCGCTGCCGTCGTCCGGCGCCGCGCACAGAGTGCGCGAAGCGGTCGAGGCGGCGCTCGGGGTGACCGAAACGAGCGCAGCGGGTGGACGGAGCTCGCCCAGCGAGGAGCGGTACGCGGCCATCGTGGACCTCGCCGCCCGGGCCCTGCGCGGGGAGCCGGAGCTCCTCGTCGGGCCGCTCGAGCACCGGATGCGGGTCCTGGTCGAGTCGGAACGGTTCGAGGAGGCGGCGCTCACCCGTGACCGACTCGGCGCGGTGGTGGCCGCGTTCGAGCGCCAGCGGCTGTTCGAGCGCGTGCGCGCCGCCGGCCGGCTCCTGCTCGACGGCCCCGAAGCGACGATCGAGATCGTCGACGGCCGGCTCGTCCTCGAGGAGTACGCGTGCGACGACGAGCGCGAGGGGCTCGCCGAGCGGATGCTGGTGGCGCGGTGGCTGGAGCGCCGAGGCTGCCTCGCGGCCTCGCTGTCCCCGCCGCAGCCCTACGAGCCGCCCCGCCCCGCTTTCGTCCGGCCCGGCCGCTGACGGCCGGCACGTCCCCGGCGCCGGCCCTTGCCGCCCGACGAGTCCGAGCTGGCGTGGGAAGCCGCAGCCCCCTTCGCGCGGATCGCCCTCCGTCGCGCCGAGAGCTTGCGGAAGCCGAACACCATCAACTGCACGAGCACGGCGGTGACGAGCGCCCACGCCGGCGCGATCGCGAGGACGCGCCAGTAGCGACCCCAGCCCGTGCCGACGACGACGTCGAGGAGGCGCTGGCCGCTGAGGAACCCGAGCTCCCGCGCGGGCCAGACCACCGCCAGGAGCCCGACCGGCAGCGCCACCAGCCAGGCAAGCAGCCGCAACGGCCACATCACCCCCGGCCGCGGTGGCGTACGCGCCGCTTCGCGC
>JBOGYU010000530.1:0-3322 GCA_050696935.1 Solirubrobacteraceae bacterium
TCCACCCGCCATCCCTCGCAGGCGACCCGCTGGACCGGCCCTGGCGCGGATCGCCAAGCCGCGAGCCATCGACAGCGGAACGGCTGCACTGAGATGGAGGACCCATTTTGACAATTGCTCCCCTCGCAGGCGTGTGCCGCGTAGCCCTCGACGCTTGAGTTGTGGGACGCGGCGCTTTATGCCGGCCATCTGACCGAACCAGGGCTTCATCGCCTGCGGTGACCCGTAGACGCAGTCAGGAGCTTCCCGGCCTCGTAGACACCGAAGAGCCAGTGCAGCGGCCGTCAGTTTCGCCATATGGTGGAGGCCGAAGTCGCGAATAGTCGATATGTTCGCGAGACCATCGGTCGCCGACTTCGGTTCGAAGGGAACGGTCTGCCCGCGCAGCTCGGCTGTAATCGCTTGGCCTTTCAGCTCCAAAGCTCCAGCACGGCGTCAATATCGTCGCGCCCTTAATGGCGGCGCGCCCTTACTCCTCAGGGCCGCGTCAGGTTGAACAGCGTGCGAATGCGAATCTTGGACTCGCGCGCGTCATCCTGGGCGGCTATCCATGAGGGTTCGCACCGCGTCGGACGGGTCCTTCCGCATCGTGCGTCCATCCTCTCCAAACGGGCCGCTGAGGGTCAGCCGCCGTTGGCGAATCGCTGCCGCGGAGATCCCTTCGCCGGCGGCTGATCTGCTCGATCGGCACGCCGAAGTGTTCAGCGAGCTGGCGGTCCGTGTGACGCGTGACCGTCGCGAAGTCGTGGGCCGGCATCAGCGCCTCACGAGCGTAGCGCTCGGCACGCCGTGGCAGGTAGTGCGGGGGTTCGTCGGGCAGTACGCCGAGCTGGACATCGCGCGCGTAGAGGGCGAGGAAGCACACGAACCGTTTGAGCGGGTGGCCGCGCGGCAGCCGGTCGATGTGAGGCGCGAGGTACAGGCGGTCGGGTCCAGCCATAGCGACTGCTCGCCGGTGGTAGGTGATGACGGTCACGCCCTTTCTAGGAACTGGCGGGGGCGTTCTCGCCCCTGGCGCCGGCGATGTCCGGGTGGCGTGCCTGCTCCTGTGGCGTGTATCCGCCGCGGCGCAGGGCGCGGCGGCCCTCGGTGATGTAGCGGTTGACGGCGGTGTAGCTGAAGCCGGTGAGCTGGCAGATCTCGTCGTAGCTGTAGCTGAGGCCACCCGGCGTCGTGGCAAGCGAGCAGCCGTTGAAGTAACGATTACCGTCGATTCTGGCGTCACGCAAACATCCGCCCTTTGAGCCGTCCCGAGATATCGACTGTGGCGCCGTGGCCGAGCGGCGAGCTCGCGCGGCACCTGATCCCCTGCGGGCAGGCCGTCCCGGTGCTCGGCGCGGGGGTCAGCGCCGCCTGCGGGCTGCCGACTGGCGGGCAGCTCGCGCATTGGATGCAGACGCGGCCACTGGCGGCGGCGGTCGACTTCACGCCCGTCCCCGCGGCGCACCGGTCGAATCCCCTCTACGTCGCGCAGGCGATCGTCGAGCACGACCCGTCGCTGCGGATACCACTGCACCACGAGGTGGCGCAGCACCTGGCCGACCTCGAGAGCTGCGCAGACCCGACGTTGGCGCTGCGGGCGCTCGCGCGCACGCCGACCCTGGCCGGGCTCGTGCTCACGCTCAACTACGACCGCCTCGTCGAGCGCGCGGCGCAGGTCCAGCGCATACCCGTCGTGACCGCCGGCGTCGGCGACATCCCCGTACTTCTCGCGAACCCGCTGCCGCCAGAGGACGGCGCGCTGCGCGTCGTACATCTGCACGGGTCGCTCGACGACCCGCCCGACCAGCTCACGCTCGATGCCGAGAGCTACATGCGCCGCGCCGGAGATCAGGACGTGCGCGACCTTTTCACCGCGCTCCTCCCTTACTACAACCTCTGCATCATCGGCTCCTCGTTCGAGGAGCCGTACATGGCAGCGGTGCTGCAGGCGCGCCGTCCGCGCCGGCCGCGCCACGTGATCGTCTGCGACGCGCCAACCGCCGACGGGATCCTCGCCGGCACTGCGCAGCTCTCGCCTGTTGTCCACAACATCCTCGTCTGCGATTACCCGGACGGCGACCACGGCGTCCTCGACCCGTTCTGCGAGCGCCTCGTGACATGCGACGATCGAGCCGCGGATGGCGGCGGACCCGCGTTCAGCGCCGAGGCCGCCCCCGAGGACGAGCTCTACGAGGCGCGCACGCTGATACGCCGCTCCGACGAAGACCGCGAGCATGCCGAGCTCCTGATCGCGCTCGGCCAGCTCGAGCCTGTGTCCGAGGAAGACTTGCGAGAGGAGCCGCGCGCGCTCGTAGTCGGCGAGCCGGGCTCCGGCAAGACGCAACTGCTTGAGCACCTCTCGCGCACGCCCGGCGGTCCCGAGCGCGGTGTCCTCGTCCGCCTCCGCGAGACGCCCGGGACGATCGGCGCCGCGCGCGAGTTGCTCGCCTCGTGGGTCGAGGCCGGCCGCGTCCTCGACGGCGGCGAGCCGGTGCCGGCGGCGGCGGTCGCGAGCGGGACGGTGCGCGTGCACCTCTTGGTCGACGGGCTCGACGAGCTCCCGCCGACCGGGCGACGCGCGGCGCTCGACGCGATCGTGCGTATCGCGCGGGCACTCCCCGAGCAACGCATCACGGTCTCGAGCCGGCCGGTGCCGGAGGTCGAGCTCTTCCCTGAGGACTGGCCGGCGTTCGACCTCCTCTGCGACTCGCGCTGGCGCGCGCGAGTGCTCGCCCGCGCCGGCGTCAGCGAGGAGGTGATCGCGCGGGCGCTCGGCCCGGCCTATGGCCAGCTCGAGCCGGTGCTGCGGGTACCCTTCTTCCTGCGCGCCTGGCTTGAGCTCCCGGAAGAGAAGCGCGCGGCGACCGACCCCCTCGACCTGATCCTGCGCCTGCTGCGGGCGCGTCTCAACGCCGACCCGCGGCTGCGCTCGCTCGGGCGCCACCTCGACAAGTGGCTCACCCGCCTCAGCGTGAGGATGGCGCTGCGCGGCCAGGTAACGGTCTCGCACGCGGAGCTCGAGCGGCTGGCATCCGGGCTCCCGCTCGGAGACCTGGACGAGCTCGTCGCGACGCTCGAGACGCGCGCTCTCCTGCACGAGCAGGGCGACCAGTACTCGCTCGGGCACCGCATCTTCGGGGAGGCGCTCGTCGCGGCGCAGCTCCTCGCTGACCCGCCCGAACACTGGCTTGACGTCGTGGTCCCGCGTGCGGGCGCGTACACCGCGCTGCGCGAGGACTGGCGCCCGGTGATGGAGCTCGTCCTGCCGCGCTCCGACGCCTGGCGCGAGGCCGTCGCCCGGCGCGACCGGCACGCCGCCGATCGCAGCACGCCGCCGAGC
>JBOGYU010000531.1:0-3314 GCA_050696935.1 Solirubrobacteraceae bacterium
GGCGGGGTCAAGGGCTGGCCGGACGTCAGGTTCTCGACGGTCACCTCATAGGTCGTCGCCTGCCGGGCGAGCGCCGGCGCCGCGAGCGCGAGCGCCGCCGCAAGGCCGCGCCGACGCCGCCGCGGACGTCTGATGGACGGCTCGACGTCCGGGCCTAAAGTCCTCCGCGGACAGGCCGATCACTCCGTTTGCAAGAAGGAGCGACATGGAGTCGCTCCGGCCCCGAAAACACCAATCATCAAGGAGAGATGATCATGGGCCTTCGTATCCAGAACAACGTCGAGGCGTTCAACGCCCACCGTCAGCTGACCGGCACCGCGGCCAAGGCCGCGAAGGCCATGGAGAAGCTGTCCTCGGGCTACCGCATCAACCGCGCCGCCGACGACGCAGCCGGCCTCGCCATCTCGGAGAAGATGCGCGGCCAGATCAGCGGTCTCGCCCAGGCGCAGCGCAACGCGCAGGACGGCGTCTCGCTCGTGCAGACCGCGGAGGGTGCCCTCAACGAGGTCCACTCGATGCTGCAGCGCGTGCGTGACCTCAAGGTCCAGCACGAGAACGCCACGCTGTCCGACAGCGACAAGGCCGCGATCGTCGCCGAGGTCAAGCAGCTCTCCGGCGAGATCTACGAGATCGCCGACAAGACCGAGTTCAACGGCAACAAGCTGTTCACGTCGGACGACGGCTTCACGTTCCAGGTCGGCGCCAACGACGGCGAGACGGTCACCACCACGGCCGTCCAGCTCGTCGGTGCCGCCGCGGTCGCCTCGAGCTCCGGCGCGACGACCGCGTCCGGCGACGACACCGCCGCCGTGGACGCCAAGGGCGTGTACGACGTCCTGGACGTCGCCTACGACCTGACGATCGCCAGCGCGACCGGCGAGGTCACCAGCAAGAGCGACGACGCGAACGCCGCGTCGAACTTCGCGACCCTGACGCTCGCGCAGATCGACAACGCGATCGCCAACGTCTCGACCTCCCGCGCCGAGCTGGGCGCCGTGCAGAACCGCATGGAGCACCGCCTGGCCAACCTCGCGACCTACCAGGAGAACCTGGTGGCGTCCGAGAGCCGGATCCGCGACGTGGACATGGCCGCCGAGATGGTCAACTTCACGAAGCTCCAGATCCTGCAGCAGGCCGGCACGAGCATGCTCGCGCAGGCCAACGCCGCGCCGCAGTCGGTCCTCAGCCTCCTCGGCTAGGACGGCTGGCCACAAGCTTCCCGGCTCCGGATTCGTCCGGGGCCGGGAAACGCCGGCCTGCCTGGTGCGAGGCCGGCACCCATAACAGGCTCACCCCCCTTTCGAGCCTCACATACCCCACCGAGGGACGGATCGCGACGGGCGGCCTCAGGGCCGCCCGTCGTCGTTCTCAAGCGCCGCAGGAGGGTGCCGATCACCGGGGGGTGACCGTCCCCTCACGCTCCCTTCGCTGCGTCGTCCCCGCGTCCCCCGCCGGGCCGGACGACGTCGACCGCCTGGCGCGCTGCCTCGTGGCCCTGTGGGCGAGCGTGGAGGGCGCGCGCGCGATCGTGGTGCTGCACGACGAGGCCGACCCGGCCGTGGTCGGGCCGCTCGCCGCCGCCGCCGAGGAGCTCGGGTTCGAGCTCGACGGCGTGGACGGCAACCGCGCCGCCGCCGTCAACGCCGGCCTGCGGCTCGCGCTCGCCGAGGGCAGTGACGCCCTGCTCATCGACCCCGCCGTGGAGCTCGCCCCCGGACCCTGGCTCGCCACCCTGCGGGCGCGCGACACCGCCGCGGTCGTCGGCGGCCGCCTCGTGCGCGAGGCCGATGGGACGATCCACCGCGCCGGCTACTACTTCTCGCGCCTCACGCGCGCCTGGCAGCCGCGGCTGGAGTTCGCTCCGGCCGAGCTCGCCCAGGCGGCCGAGGCCTGCCGCTGCCCCGTCGACGGCCTGACGCTGGTCCGCCACGAGGCGCTCCAGCGGGTCGGGCTCTACGACGAGGACCTGCCCGCGCCGCTCGACGCGATCGACTTCTGCCTGCGCGTGTTCGTGGCGGGCGGCGAGTGCGTCTACGAGCCCGCCGCCGTGGCCGCGTGGATCGGCGAGCGCCCGGAGCCGCTGGAGCGCAAGCTGGCCGGCGGCTTCGACGTCAAGTGGCAGGACACCGACGTCAGCCCCTTCGCCCCCCCGGTGCTGTGACCCTCCCCAAGACCCTATTCCTCGGCAACGGCTCCAGCGCGGTCGCCTGGTACCGCTGCGCCCTCCCCGCCACCGTGCTGGGCTGCGACTGGTCCGGAGTGATCGGCCAGCCGCCCGACGCGGTAGTGGTCACCGGCCGCGGCAACGGCCGGCCGCTCGAGGTCAGCGGCTACGACGTGGTGGTCGTCCAGCTCGTCAAGGGCCGCGCCTGGATGCGCACGATCCGGCGCTGGCAGGAGCAGGGCATCACCGTCCTGTACGAGATCGACGACTGGCTGCGCGGGATTCGCAAGCTCGAGCACCACGCCTACAAGCAGCACTTCGACCGCGCGTCGGTCGAGAGCTTCGAGCTGTGCATGCGCGCCGCCGACGGCGTGATCTGCTCGACGCCATGGCTGGCCGAGCGCTACCGCGGCGTCAACCCGCGCACCTGGGTGTGCCGCAACGGGATCGACCTGCGGCGCTACGCCTACGACCGGCCGGAGCGCGCCCACGTCGGTATCGGCTGGGCCGGCGGCACCGGCCACCTGGCCTCCGCGCGCCCGTGGATGCGCGAGATCGCCGCCGTGATGGAGCAGCGGCCGCGGACCCGGTTCGTGAGCGTCGGCGCGCCGTTCGGCGGCTCGTTCGCCGCGAAGCTCGGCGCCGAGCGCGCGCTGTGCGTGCCGTTCCTGCCGCTGGAGGCCTACCCGGCGGTGATGACCCACTTCGACGTGGCGGTCGCCCCCGCCGGCCAGGGCGGCTTCTTCAAGGGCAAGAGCGACCTGCGCTGGCTCGAGGCCGGCGCGCTCGGGATCCCGCTGATCGCCGACCCGCAGGTCTACCCCGACGTCGAGCACGGTGTCACCGGCTTCCACGCCGCCACGCCCGCCGAGGCGCGCGAGCTGCTGCTCGAGCTGGTCGACGACGAGGCGCTTCGCCGGCGCGTCGGCGAGGCCGCCCGCCAGCACGTGACCAGGCACCGATCGATCGAGGTGGCCGCGCAGTCCTGGGCGGCCGTCCTGCGCGAGGCCCACGAGCCGAGCGCGGCCCGCCCGGCGGCATGAGCCTCGAGACCGCGCTGCTGCGGGTCGCCGAGCTGCAGTCGGTCCTCGCGCCGGCTCCCGCTCCCGCCCCCGCTCCGCCCCCCGCGGCGTTCGACGCCACGCTCGGC
>JBOGYU010000532.1:0-3296 GCA_050696935.1 Solirubrobacteraceae bacterium
CCCGCGCTCACACCTGACCCAGTAACCGCCGCCCGCGCCACCCCAGCAACAAGGCCGCAAACTGCCTACACGAACGCCAGCAACCAGCCGCTCATCAACCGCGAGCCGCGGAAAATGCGGCTAGTTCGACTTGGTGAGGGAAGGTGTGAGTCGACTTGGTGAGGGAGAGGTATGACGTTGTGACGAGTTTCATGGTGCCTGGGGCGAGTCGGGCGCCGGTGATGTAGTCGTTGACGGCCTGTTCGAGGTGTTGAGTGCGCGGCGGATCTCGATCTTGGCGGGCGGCTTGTCGGCGTCGAGCAGCGGCCGCGGGAGGCGGTCTTGGAGCCCGCTGTAGAAGGCGGCGACGCGGATGCCTCGGGCGTGAGGACGTAAGTACCTCATCGTGACGCCCGACCGGTCTCCCGGGCGAAGAAAGCCGCGGCCGCCTTGAGGATCGCGCGCTCCTGGGTCAGGCGACGGTGCTCGCGCCGCAGCCGGCGTAGCTCCTCGCGCTCGTCCCTGGTCAGGCCCTCGGCGCGGCCGGCGTCGATGTCGCCCTGGCGTCGCCAGTTGCGCAGCGTCTGCTCGGAGACGTCCAGCTCAGCTGCGACCTGCTTGAGCGGCGTCCCGGACCGCAGCAGCTCGACCGCCTGGCGGCGAAGCTCCGCGGAAACGGAGGTCGGGTTCGTGGCATGTGGACATGCTTCCCGCCCGGGCCTTGCGGCCCAAGCGCTCGAGTGTCCACGAAACCGGATCGACTCCACTGTTGCCTCGCAGCACGAGCGCCGCCTGCGGCTCGCGCTACTCCCCTTGCGTCGGCGCCACACTCGCCAGCCCGCCGTCCAGCGCGAAGCGCCGACCGCAACGCTCAGTCTCGTCCAAACGTGGTTCGCCATCGGCCCGTCGCGGTAGCACAATGGCGGGCAAGCCGGTCCTGTCGTAATGGAGCGTCCATCATGGGCAAGATCGTCCGCCGAGCGCGTGACGGCTACGTAACGCTGATCGAGTGGTCGCCGTCTGACCCGGCAACGGTAAAGACGGCCGAAATGATCTTTCGCCGTGAGGTCGAAGGCGGCTATGTGGCGGTCGTGGAGGACGACGGCGTGCACTCCAGGCCCGTGCGCAGCCTGCCCGTCGATGCCGAGCGGGTGGTCATGGCGATGCCGATGGGAGGTGGCTGAGCCGCCCGAACCGCCGGGCGAGAAGCGAAAGCAGCCGGGACGCAGCCGGGTGGCCCTCGTGCGCGTGGGCGCGCTGCTGCTATCGCTTGCCAGCCGTCCGCGCGAGTTGGCCGAACGCCTCCACGCATACGCCGCGAGCCGCGCGTAATCGGGCTCCTCTCCCGGCAACTCCCCACGTCGGTGCGATCACTTGTGTCCATCTCGATGGCGCGAGCACGCCGCGGCGGCTTACTGCATTCACCTGGAGGCGGCGCCGCGTCGACGCGCGTGGCGCTCCTCCTCGTGCCTCAAAGTGATAGCCGGCGGGCATACGCTTGCAGCGTCGTGGACGACGTTGAGTATCCATTCAGACCGAAATCGAATCCGCATCTGAGGGCGGGCCAGTTCTGGGCGGTGCCGCTGAGCAATGGTCGCTTCGCGTGCGGCCGGGTGATGGACCCGACGTCGCGGATCGCCCCGAGGGTGATGTTCATAGCCGGGCTGATGGACTGGGTCGGCGACGCCGCTCCTACCGAGCAAGATCTCGTCGGCCGACGAGTCCTGGCGCAAGGACAAGCCCACATCAAGACCATCACCGAGACCGGCGGCCAAGTGCTGGCTGCCGGGCGCTTGATGCCGACGATCTCCGCGTCGATCACGATGACGACAGCATGTCGACATGGGGCTTTCAATACCTCGTCCGGCTACCGAACATCGCCTCGGCTAACTACCGGCCGCTCCATCGCTTTCGCCTGTAGCGGGGGCCGCGGCGGCTGGCCGGCGCCGCTCCTTGTGCCTCAAGCGGCGTCGGGTCGGCGAGGGAAACCGACGAGGCCAGCGGGGGTATGAGCTGAGCCGTGGAAATCACGTTGATCGCCCTCATCGTCGCTTCGGGACTGCTCGGTTTCGTGACCGCGCGATGGTGGGCTGTCGCCATCGCGGTTGTCCTGATTCTCGCGTTCTACGTCGGACTCGACAGTGGCTGGTGGGGCAACGGGACCGGCGACGGCTGGGAGTACGCCATGCTTGGTGTGACGATCTTCGCGGCGGTGATTACGGGTGCCGCGGTCGCGGCCGGTCGGCTACGTCGCGGGTGATGGAAACGCTGCATTCGCCCCAAGGGAGCGGCGACTGCACCGCTCCTGCGTCCGGCCGCGCTGGCTGTCGCTTTCGTCCGGAAGCAGCGGTGGGCTCGGATGCGTCGGCGCCCTGTCAAGCGCCCCAGCGTGCGATGAGGCCGGTTGGCTTGCTGCCCAGGAAACGTCCCGGGAACCCAGCCCTGCGACGAGCCACGAGCTCGGTGCAGAGCGGCACGGCGGGCCGGCGCACGTCCGGAAAAGGGCATTCCCGGACGTGTCGGGACGACGCCAACGCGCTTCTGCTGGTTTGCGGACGGGCGGCAGCGGACGAGCACCCGGTGTCGGACGATCGCTGTGCGTCCCTTGCGGCGACCCAGCCGCCGCCGGTCGTGCGTTGCCGCAATCCGCGCGACGAGGGAGCTCGGGCTATGTTCAAGAACCGCACCTTCCTCCGCCGCCACGAGTCCACCCGGCCGACCCGCCGCCGCGAGCCGGCCCCGATGCCGCGCATCCGTTGGTACGGCTGACTGATTGCCCGCCGTTGCCTCGGCGAACGTCAACTGCGCCGGGTAGGGGAGCGGGTGCGCCGGCGCGGCCGGTTTTCCGCCCACCGTCCTGCCCTGTGGTCGTCAGACGACCACTAGGCAGGACAGCACCCCGAATTCGCCGCGTGGTCGGCTCTCCAGCCTCCTTACCCAGCCGCAGTTGACGGTTCGCCGAGCCGGCCACGCCCGGGGGACGTAACCGTCTAGGCGACGACCGCGCGGATGGTCGGCGCGCCGAGCGCCTTGGCGACCGACACCCGGTGGTGGCCCGTCGCGGATCGCGTAGTCGTCGCCGACCTGGATCACCGAGATCGGCGGCAGCGTCGCGCCGCGGTGGAACGCGAGCCAGACGCTCTGCCAGCGGCAGCGGGTGAGCGCGGCCGGCCGGAACTCGTGGTCGAACTGCGCGGCCCGGTTCGGCTCCGTGGTGCCCAGGATCGCGTCGAGCGGGATCTCGAGCAGGCCGCGGCGGGCGCCGGTGGCGGAGCGGCGGGTCTCGTCGTAGACGGCCAGCCCGCCGAGCCTACGAC
>JBOGYU010000533.1:0-3285 GCA_050696935.1 Solirubrobacteraceae bacterium
GCGCGGACGCGAGCCGCTGCCCGACGACCTGGTCCAGGACGCGCTCGGGCGCCAGGCCGGCGATGACCGAGCGGTCGCCGGCGAGCTCGGCGGCGCGCAGGTCGGAGGCGCCGAGGACGGTGCCGGCCGGCAGCGCGCGCGTGCTCACCAGGACCGGTGTGCGGTGCGTGGTGGCGTTGTATACGGCCAGGTAGCCGACGAACGCGACGAGCACGAGGGCGATGCCGATCAGCGGCAGCGGCTCGCGTAGCCGCTTCAGCCGCCGCGGCGGTGCCGCGGCCGGCGCGGCCTGCTGGCGGGCGCGCAACCGCGGCAGGTCGTCGCCGGTGCTCGGCGGCAGCGGGGGCTGGGCGGTGGGACCGTCGTGCTCGCGGGAGCGCAGGTGCGGCCGGCGATTCATGCCGCCAAGTCCTCCCTGTCAGCGCTCACAGTTCGCTGACAGCGCACTGACACGCCGCGCCGGGGAGTCAAAAAACGCCCGAGGGCTCGGGCGTCATTTGCGGCGTGCGTTCGGGGCTCAAGGCGCAGCGGGCCGTGCGCGTTCCGCCGGCCGGCGGAACGTCCCATCAGCCGACCAGCGGCTACGGACCTGTTCACAAGGCAGCGCCTCCCGCCGCGGAACTACCCCGGCTGCCTTCCCGTAAACCGGTGCGCCGGCCAGTGGCGCGGCGGATGTCAGCACGACGCCTGTATGGGCGGCGGGGCGCCCGGCAGGCGGCTGTCAGCTGCCCGTTAGCGCCTCGGTGCAGCCTGGCGCGCGTCTTGCACGCGACACAGGGAGGCCGCATGGACCCCGTACCCGTTGCCCAGCTGGAGCGCGACTGGCGAAGAGAGATCGCCAGCCCCGAGCTGGCCGCGTGCTTCGCGCGATGGCGGGCGCAGGAACCTGCGCTGCGCCCGTTCACGGGCCCGGCCGGCGTGCTGGGGTTCCTGAGACGGTCCGCGCGCGGCGAGGCCCAGGACGCAGTGCTGCGCGCGCTGCTGTCGCGCGCCCGCGACGACGTGGCCGCGGGCAGACTCGTGCTGCACGCCCTGCTGCCGGGGCTCAAGCGCCTCTCGGCGCGGCTGCTCGTCGACACGCGCGAGCAGGAGGAGCTGTGGTCGGCGCTGCTGGCGTGCGCGTGGCAGCGCATCCGCACCTACCCGGTCGCGCGCCGGCCGCGGCGGGTGGCCGCCAACCTGCTGCTCGACACGCTGCACGACGCGGTCGCGGCGCACCGCGTCGCCGTCAGGGCCCGGGCGGAGCTGGACGTCGTCCCGGCGCGGCTGCCGGTCGGCGGGCCGCAGATCGAGCGCGATGTCGAGGCTGTGATGGCGCGCGCGGTCCGGGCGGGCGCGGTCACGGCGGCCGAGGTCGAGCTGATCCTGCGCACGCGGATCGACGGCGTCTCGCTGGTCTCGCTCGCCCGCTCGGAAGGCGTGACCTACGACGCGTTGCGGGTCAGGCGCCGCCGGGCGGAGCGCCGGCTGCTGCTGCATCTGGGAGTGGCGAATGTTCGGTCCGGGGGGTCGAGACGACTTCTAGGTGCTGCTCGGGTCGCCGGGCGTGGGCCTGCGGGCCCTGCCGGCGGAAGCGACCAGTCGAGTCACTGAAGGAGGTGAACCCGGGCCCGCTCCCGCGCCGGGCCCGAGCCCATGCGCATGAGGCAGCTCGTCCTCGCGATCGCGGCCGCCGCCGTCGCCGGCCTGGTGGTGCCGCCGGCGGCGCTCGCCGCGAGCGACCTGAACCAGGTGATCGACAACCTGCGGGTCTGGCTGACCGGGCTGCTCGCCGCGCTGGCGACGCTGCTGCTGATGATCGGCGGCGTCCGCTATCTGGCGGCGGGCCACGACCCGGGGCAGCTCGAGCGGGCGAAGGGGGCGATCAAGGCCGCGCTCGGCGGGTACGCGCTCGCGCTGCTCGCGCCCGTGCTGGTCTCGATCGTGCAGCGCATCGTCGGATGAGCCGCACCCTCCTCGCGCTCCTCACCGCTCTGATTGTCGCCTCGGCGACGGTGCCCGCGGTCGCCGCCCCGCAGCCGGCCGCTCCAGCGGCGGAAGGCGGGGGCGGCGGCCCGGGCGGGGTGCAGGTCGGTCCGCCGCTGCCGGCGGCCCCCTCACCGCCGGGCGGCGAGGTCGACGCGGGCGACGGCGGCGATCAGCCGTTCTTGCTGGACATCCCGGGGCAGATCAAGCAGGCGATCGACGACTGGTTCCGCGGGCTCGTCAAGGACGCGCTGAACCCGACGATGGAGCTGGTCGGCAAGACCGTGCTCGCGACGCCGCAGGTCGCGACGCAGCCACGGGTCGTGCAGCTGTGGCAGATCGCGCTGGGGATCGCCGACGCGCTGCTGGTGCTGTTCGTGATCGCCGGCGGCGTGCTGGTGATGAGCCACGAGACGGTCCAGACCCGGCACGCGCTCAAGGAGATCCTGCCGCGCGTGGCGCTCGGGGCGCTGGCCGCGAACGCGAGCCTGGCGGTCTGCGGGCAGCTGATCACGATCGCCAACGCGCTGTCCGCCGGCCTGCTGGGCGCCGGCGTGGATCCCGGCGGCGCGGCCGACCGCCTGAGCGGCTTCGTCGTCGCCGCGATCGGAAGCGGCGGAATCTTCTTGATCTTCCTCGGGCTGGCGTGCGCGGTCGTCGCCGTCGTGCTGGTGGTCCTGTACATCGTGCGGGCGGCGCTGATCGTGCTGCTCGTCTGCGCGGCGCCGCTGATGCTGCTCTGCCACGCGCTGCCGCAGACCGACGGGCTGGCGCGGTTGTGGTGGCGGGCGCTGATCGCGGCGCTCGGCGTGCAGGTCGCCCAGGCACTGGTGCTCACCGCCGCGGTGCGGGTCTTCCTGACCCCGGACGGCCGCGGTGCGCTGGGGCTCGGGGTAACCGGCGGGCTGGTCGACCTGCTGGTCGTGCTGTGCCTGCTGTGGATCCTGATCCGGATCCCGTTCTGGGCCAAGGACCTCGCGTTCTCGGGCCGGCCGTCGATCGCGGCTCGTGCCGCCAAGACGTACGTGATCGCCAAGGTCGCGCGCGCAGGAGCGGTGGCCGGGTGAGCGAGCGCACCAAGCTCCCCGCCGATGTCGAGCTCGAGGATCGCCTGGCCTTCGGCCTGACCGCCCGCCAGCTCGCGATCCTGATCGCCACGGCGATCGGCGCCTACCTCGCCTTCGCCACCCTCTCGTCCGTCCTGCCGCCCGCGGTCGCCGCCGCACTCAGCACGCCGGTCGGGATCGTCGGTGTGGGCCTGGCGCTCGGGCGCCGCGACGGCGTCTCGGCCGACCGGCTCGCGCTGCTCGGCGCCCGCCA